>NZ_JAKSDZ010000060.1 GCF_023509475.1 Aestuariirhabdus haliotis
TTTTGAAAGGTCTCGACCTTACTGCAAAGGCGTGTCGCGATTCTGAATTCGCCTGAAAGCCAGAGTTCATCTGAATGAATCAGAGGTGCCTTAAGACTTATCCATCTTAATAGCGATCGCGATAGATCCAGCGCTGTAGATCCTGATCCATATGGTCACGCAGCTGTTTGATGCTGGTTTCAGCAATCAACAGAATGCTATCAATCAGTTTAGTCGCACTGAGAAACAGGGAGCCATTTCCATAGCCCGACAACCATTGCAGTTTCCTGGCCTGGTCAACCTCAATATCAAAGTGTTTGAGGTTTTTAATATAAGAGCTTTCACTATGGCTCTTCAAAACACGAACCTTATCTCGTTCGGAAAAGGCCTTGCAGCGTTCGACCACCCCCGTCTGGCGCTGATGAAATTCTGACACCAAATAATTCAGCTTGAACACCACCTCCTGATCGCCATCTTCATTGGCATCCAGTCCACGGTGTGTTGATAGCCCACGGATTTGAGCAATACCCTCGAGGGTTGGTAGCAAGGTTTCTGCAAGATATCCCAATAACAACAGGGAATCGGAATCGGTACCCAGCTCTTTATGAAACATTAATGATTTGATAAAGCTGAGCAGCTCGTTGATCAAATGGCTGTGCAGATTAAAATTGGCAATGGGCGAATCCATACGCCACTGACCTTTAACAAACAGCCACTCACGCTCAACGTTTCTCCACTCGGGTGTCAGCAATAAACCGGCCTGACTTAATTGTTTTACCTGCTCGAGATGAAATTCAATCTTGTGCTGAATACCCAAAATTCTCGACTCAAAGAACAGATCACCATTTAAAACCGCCAGAGACGCTCCTCGGTGATGCTGTAGATAGCGCAACAGTGGCAAACAACGCTGCGCCAGGGCAATCCGTCCGAGGCGCCGCTGATTACCCTCATGCAAAGCCTTGTAATCCAGGGGCTGGATATCAGATGCATCATTGGCTGGTGACAAGGCATGCGCACTTAACTGAAACGACTCTTGTCGCAATGCACTGTTTTGAGCCATAAATTCCCCCCCTGACGCGTTTTAATTGATCAACAGGAGGTGAGGGGCAAGAAGCTTGCCAACCTTTCTAGCGCCTTGTCACTGTATTCAGGCATTCAATATAGAGTGTATTGTAGTTGGAACCGCCATCAACATTACCAAACAGATCGGCACTGCCAAAAATCCCCGATCGATGATGGATCGACCAGCCGCCATAGCAGCGCTTCAACGAACGACTGTTAAAGAGATCACCCAGATTCACATCGACACTCCAGTCGATGTAGTTGAGCAAATGGGAGGCATCGCGGTTTTTCGACTCAACATTGTCCCGCTCTACAGCGGGAATTTTGTGAGCGTATGAGATACCCTCTGCGATACCCCATCGGGTCTCCAGCCGGTCAGACCAGGGGAAACGGTTATAATAGCCCTTGATCGCCAGTATATATTCGGGGAAGTTACCCTGCAGATCCCGCTCGTCGTGATAAGCGACGCCGCCCTTCACAAAAATATCCAACGGCCATCCGAATAGACTGTTGCCCACCTGTTTACCGACAAACAAGCTGGCAATTCCGGTTCGTGAACTGTCGCTATCTATCTTGCCCCTGACAATTTCATTAAACTTGGTTTCGGTCGACAAACCTGCGGCGGCCCGCCAGAACCAGACACCCTCCAGCCCATCATCCTCGTCCAGTGCCTGTTGAAACGCCGATGATTCCTCCCCCCCAAAACGATGGTGAATACCCAACGCCATCTTGAACAGGTTACGCTGGTCGATGATCGGGCTATCAACCAGATTGGAATCCAGCCGTTCCTGTTCCAGTCCAAGCGAGAGATGAACATCGGAGGTCCATTGATAATCAATATTGAGACCAATACTGGCGTTAATAGCCGAGCCAGTGTCATAAACGGGGCGCCCGGTAATTACCTCATCAGATTCAACCCCATAGTAATACTGAGCTAACTGTTGGCTCTGATAGGTCGCACCGATCCAGGGCTGCCATTGCCAGCGTCCTTTACGAGAATGCCCCGACCACTGCAGGGATGTATCCCACCCTCTATGCTTATTCGAGATATCGGCCGAAGGCGTGAGACTAAAACGCCCCCAATCGGTCTGGCGAGCAAACACAGCCTGAAAATCGACACTGTCATCCCGCTCCATACCCTCCAGAAACTTGTCGTTCTCTTCATTATATCCCGCAAAACGATAGGACAGCGCCAGATCAATTTCCCAGGGACTGTCATTGAGTAAGTGCACCCCTGCCCGAGGACCACTCATAAAAAAGCGTTCCCCTTCGTAAGTAATATGGGGCAAAAAATCGTCCTGTATCTCCTCTCCTCGATAGGGAGAGGTCTGCCCTCGGAATGTAGCTCCGAGAGACCAACTACCGACAGGTTGTTCTAACCAACCAAGATCGGTCACATCCTCTGCTGTCAGCGGCAATGGCAACATAGACAGCAGGGCAAAACCTATGACTAGTACGCGCAACAGCCCGCTCCATTGACTATTGAGTTAACGGCTCAGCGGAAAACAACGGTCTTGTTTTCATGCACCAAAACCCGATCTTCCAGATGATAGCGCAGGCCCTTGGCCAGCGCGGTTTTTTCACAATCCTTACCCATTCGCACCATATCATCGATGCTGTCCCGGTGGCTGATACGCTCGATATCCTGCTCAATAATCGGACCGGCATCGAGTTCAGCTGTGACGTAATGGCAGGTGGCACCAATCAACTTGACCCCTCGCTGATGGGCCTGATGATAAGGCTTGGCGCCGGCAAACGAGGGCAAAAAGCTGTGATGAATGTTAATTACACGATTGGCATATTGGGCGCAGATATCGGCAGGAAGAATCTGCATATAGCGTGCGAGCACGATGGTATCGGCCTGGTATTCGGCGACGAGCTCGGCAACCTGGCGAAATGCGGTCTCTTTTTCTGCTTTCAAGACAGGCACATAATGAAAGGGAATCCCATGCCATTCGACCATTGATCGCAGATCATCATGGTTGGAGATAACGGCAGGGATGTCACATTCCAATTCACCACTGTGCCAACGATGCAACAGGTCAGCCAGGCAGTGGGACTCTCGACTGGCCATCAGCAACACTCGCTTGGGCTCGGTAGAATCCGTAATGTTCCACTGCATTTGGTACTCGGTGGCGATGGGCGCAAAAGCCGCTCGTAAGGTGGACAGATCCAGAGGCATCGAATCGGCACAAATTTCATGGCGCATAAAAAACCAGCCGGTGGTCGCATCCGAATGGTGATTAGCCTCGGTAATGGACGCGTTATAATTGGCAAGAAAATTACTGACCTTGGCAACGATACCTACCCGGTCGGGGCAGGCGACCACAAGACGAAAAGTACGGGACATCAATGACTCCTTTATGCGAAGGTCCATTATAGACCGCCCGGCGAGGCGATCAATTCACGCCTATCCCACAGCTCAGTTCATGCCCCCAGCGCTCCAGTTCAGCCAGGACGTGCTGGCTTTGCGAATCGCTACGCTCGCTTTTCAGCTCAGCAAGTCGGGCAACAAATTGCGCCAACGTACGACCTCCGCCGCCATCATCTTGCAGCAAACGCTGCTGGCGAAACTGGTGCCAGCGGTGTTGCTCAGCCTCCGACAAGGTATTCGGATAGTTTCTCGCCCGATAGCGGAACAGCATCTCTTCTAGCCTTGGATCATCAAATGCCGGTTCTAGCAAACCGAGTTGATCGGCCGGCGTGCTCCGAACCTGATCGATTCGATTGCGGTCATCCGCGCCGAAAAAACCACCACTGTAGATCATATGATCGGGGTCCGTATGAGGTTTCCGCTCGCCATTGCTCATCACCTGCCGCAACTTTTCGGGCAGCTCCGGTGCTGCCAGCAGGCGTTCGTAATTCTGCTTCATGGTTGTCATATCCAATTGCAAACGAGCAATATCTTCATCCCTTAACACATTGATTGGTGCCACGATTGGGCAGCGGTTGATGTGCACAGTTTTTAACCCGGGACGCTCGGCCCCCTCTTCCAGCTCCGCCACGGGTGTGTAAAGACGCCGTCGAATCTCTTCAGTATCCAGATCGAGCAAAATTTCAGGATCACTCGCCAAATCAACCACAATCACACCATTATTATTTTCGGGGTGAGGCGCGATCGGCAGCACCAGAGCTAAACAGTGTCGATTGGCAGGGTAACGCCCCGACACATGCACCAACGGGTTGCGCTGCTGAGCGTTAAGTAAACGTGACACCATCTGCTTTTGACGATGATTAAAGACGAAGTCGTATAACCTCGGCTGGTGCTGTTTGATTAATCGAGCCATAGCAACCGTTGCACGGACATCACTCAGGGCATCGTGCGCAGCCTCATGGGCAATACCATTGGCCGCCGTGAGCTCTTCGAGACGAAAACTCGGGGAGCCATCGTCCCGCACTGGCCACTCGATACCTTCAGGGCGAAGCGCAGCGGTCAGGCGTACCAGATCAATAATATCCCAGCGGCTGTTGCCGTTTTTCCACTCCCGGGCATAGGGGTCATAAAAATTTCTGTAGAGCGAATGTCGGGTCACCTCATCATCGAAACGCAGGCTGTTATAACCCGCCACGCAGGTTCCTGGAACGCTGAATGCCTGATGAATACGGGCGATAAAGTCCGCTTCATTAGAACCATTCTGGCGGGCTATTTGCGGCGTTATGCCGGTCACCAGACAAGCTTCTGGAGCGGGTAGCTGATCATCAGGAGGAGCACAATAATGCACCAGCGCAGGCTCATCGATTTCGTTCAGTTCCAGGTCCGTGCGCAGACCAGCAAACTGTGATGGCCAGTCAGTCGCCGGATTGGTGCCAAAGGTTTCATAATCGTGCCAGTAAATAGTCCCAGCCAAGGATCAGCCTCACTCTGTTTCAAAGTCCATTTTTCCACGACAAGTATCTTGCGCGGTTCGTCTAAAGTCTGCCACCGCATCAACGGGGAGTTCAATTGCTAGCGTCACACCCAGGCCGTAATCCACCCGCAACAGTCGGCCATGAACCAACGCCAGCGCTTTTCTAAGCGCTGTTTCATATTCAAAGCTACAGCTTATTCGACATTGCTGCATCGGGTATCGGCGGCTTAAGCGGACTTCATCAACAACCCTCTGAACCGATTCGGAGTAGGCTCGTACCAGACCACCGGCCCCCAGTTTAATCCCGCCAAAATAACGAACAACCACCACCATAAGGTCGCTTATCGACTGATGTTGCAGGACATTGAGCATAGGTTTCCCGGCAGTCCCCTGGGGCTCCCCATCATCGGAACAGGCTTCTGCGGAGGGTGAAAAAGGGGTGCCGATACGATATGCCCAACAATGATGACGGGCATCCGGATAACGCTGACGCAACGCTTGCAGGCACTCAAGCGCCTGCTCCCGACTGACTACCGGCTCAAGAAACACCCGAAACTGGCTGCGTTTAATTTCCAGCTCGACACGAGCAGGCGCTTCAGGTGCAAGGTAAGAAGCGGACACCGGGCCGTCAGGATCCCGGGGTTCGAAAGGTGAAATATTCTTTGAGCGTCAGGATAAGGTCCTGCATGCCGTCACTGGAGGTTTCAATACTGAATCCCGTATCGTAATAGGCGGGATCGACATCCTGACGGCACCACTGGCTGGTAGCATCAAACTTGAGTTCAATATACTCGCCGTCACCCTGCGGCAGCTTGATGCTCATTTTGAACATCTCACCGACCATCACCGGAAGGCGAGTAATCAGCATCAGCCCACCGTCGGAGATATTGCCCAGCGCACCAATTTCCCGGCCAGTATTACTGTTATAAACAGTCAGGTAATCGGACAGGTAATGACGCGTTAAATCACGTCGTTCCTGCATTGGTGGGGAATCTTTCACGAGCGGCGTTCTCAATTCGATGGCTTCAGACGTAGGCCCAAGTATAACTACTTTGCCCCAAGCTGACATCTACGTCCAGCCAAAGCCGGGCTTAAGCTGACCCGGCACCGATATTAAGCACCCAGAACAATCAAGAGGCAGGCTTGGTGGTGAGCACCTTCAAACGCGCTTTGGCTCGATAGGCATATTCCGATTGGGGAAAGGTCGCGACAATATAATTATAGGTTTCCATCGCATCCAGATAGTAACCCTGGCGTTCCAGACATAACCCGCGCAGCAGCGACACTTCCGGCTGCATAAAACGATAAGAGCGCAGCATCCGCTCTACCTTGCTGAGGGTTTGTATGGTGGCGACGCAATCACCATCGGCATATTGCTGATGCGCCAAGTCCATACCTTCGTTGACGCTGGTACTGACCTGATAACCGCTACACCCCACCAAGGTGAGGGCGACAACGATACCCTGCGATAAGCGAAGTAAGAGGCAGCATGATTGTCGATAGAGGCGGAGGCTATTCATTCGTTACTTTCCTTATAGCTATAAACGCGATATCGGCACCTTATCTGGAATCTTTAAGCCAAACTGTTATGGTGAGAATCGACCAACAGGCGAGCGTAAGAATGAAGATAGACGAAATTCAGCAAATATATGTTGTGCTGGAATACGATGCTAACAACGATGCCGCTCTGGATCGTGCTTTGATGCTAGCCGAGGGCTTATCCACCGAGCACAAATCGCCACAAATAACCCTGCTATGCCCGGTTTACCTGAGCCTTCTGGAGCACAATTTACTGTTTGACGAAGCTCAACGAGAGGCAGCCCGCGAGCAATGGTTAACAACTAGAGAGCAGTGGCTAGATCATCTTATTGGTGGCCTTAAAGCCAGTCATAGCAACATCACAGGCCACCTGATTTATACGGCCAACGCTCATGATGCTCTGCTTAGCGAGTTCGATACCACGAGTCAGGCCCTGGTACTGAAAACACCCGGTAAGCACCACTCTTTCCGGGACCTGTTTCTGCCACAAAAAGACTGGGACCTGATACGACATTGCCCGCTACCGACCTGGTTACCCGTCAATTCCACCCCCTTCAAACAAGTCATTGCCTGCATAGATCCACTTCACGCCTCCGACCCAGACCACACCAGGGACCGGGCTATCATCGAAACGGCCCAGCGTGTGGCTCACTTAACCCAGGCAAAACTCATCATACTGCACACCTACTTGCCGCTACCCAATTACCTGATGTTCGACGCCGGAATCACTCACCCTGGTCAACAACTGGAGACCATAAGACAACAACATCAACAAGCCGCACAGTCGTTACTGAAAGAGATGGGTATCAGCGACACTTCATTACGACTGCTAGAAGGACACGCCGAACAGATACTGCGAAACGAAGGTCAAAAGAACCCCGAGACATTGATCATACTGGGGGCTACGGCTCGGGGAGCCATTGATAGTTCTGTTATGGGCAACACCGCAGAACGGGTACTGCAGAGCTCAGAATGTGAGGTATTGATCTGCCCTGCTAACCAGTCAACAGACTGCTAGCAGGGCACACCGGCAACGGACCAGACGCTAGAGGACCACCAGCAGACCAACACCGGCCAAGGCCAATACCACACCGATACCGATCAGCATGCCATAGCCCTCTTTCCTGGAGTCCGTTTCATCGGAATTGGTCGGCACAGACTGAGGCGATGACTTGACCTGAACAGCCGAATCAATAGCTGAATCCTTGGTCACCGGAGCCGATGATGCAGTTTTCACCGGGGCCGATTCGGCCGTTGTCCGAACCATGGTTTTATCCAACTCATCCGGTGGACCCAGCACCGTAAACATCAGTTTATCGAAACCCACCAGGTCTCCACGCTTCAAGCAAGCTTCCGTCACTCGTTTGCCGTTGACATAAGTACCATTTGAAGACCCTAGGTCCTTGACCATCAAACGCCCGTCCAGCAACGATAACTCGGCATGGCGGCGGGATAAATGGGAGGAGGATATGCTGATCTGACAGTCGGCAGAACGACCGATCACCATGGCCTTATTAATCGCAAAGGTTCGGTCTGGCAATGAGGCGTCCATCGCTTTGATCGACCATTGCTTATCGTTATTCGCGGGCTTGACCTTGGGAACGAAGCCGTCTTTAGGATCGACCAGCTCGAGCTCTACCGAACCCACACAGATCAAATCACCTGCCTTGGTGAGCACGGCTTTCTTGACGTCGCGCCCATTTACCGACAGCACGGCTGAGGTATCAACCCGCACCAGGGCAATCTCTTCATCCTTAACGCGAAGTTCGGCATGATTGCCAGCAACGCTGTCATCGGCGATAACAAAGTCATTTTCCGATGACGACCCTATGCGCATCCTGGCGTCCACTAACCAACGTGCGATTCCTTGATTGTCCTTACGCACAAGTTTTAACATGCCTTACTCCTGTTACTACTTCGGGGCATTAAACAACATCCTGCGAAACACCGCCTATTAAGGGCTTAAAGCCGCCTGAGGTGGCGCACAATAACTCATTTGGATACTGCTGAGAATTGAGTCAGGCGAGCGAACGCGATAGGCTCGACACCTGATCCCTAAAAATAATCGAGAGCGCCTAAGTTATACGGCGATCAGTTCACAGATTTAAAAACTTTTTTCCTCCATTCTCGGTCGGTATTATCGGCGCCGGGTTCTGTCCGCAGAACGGCCACCGATCTCCGTTCCAGGCACAGGATGACTATGGCCACTATCAGTTTTGCGGCGAGAACCGATCCCGGCAAACAACGCAGTAATAATGAAGATTGCTTTCTTTGTGACGAGTCCTTGGGGCTATGGCTCGTTGCCGACGGTATGGGCGGTCATAACTGCGGCGAAGTCGCCAGCAAAATTGCCGTGGACACCCTTGCACGCGAAGTTGCTAACGAACGACCATTGACCGATGCCATTCACCGGGCCCACGAGGCTATTCGAGAGCAAAGCCAGCATAACAAAGAGCAAGAAGGCATGGGCACGACACTGGTCGGCGTCAAGGACCAGGGCACTCATTACGATATTGGCTGGGTCGGTGACAGCCGTATCTACCGTTGGAACCCGGTTCGCGTGCCACCGATGCAGCAACTGAGCAGAGATCACTCTTATGTACAGGAGTTACTGGAGAGTGGTGCCATCAACCAACAAGAGGCGGATAACCACCCTCAACGTAACATCATCACCCAATCCCTGGGTTGCCCACTGGATGCCCTGCGGGTGGATACCGACACCCTCGAGTGGTTAACGGGCGATACCTTGCTGCTATGCAGTGATGGGCTCAGCGATGAGCTCAGTGACGAGGAGATGCAATCCCTGATCGAGCAACCGGTATCCTGCGATCAACTGGCCGACGACCTGATAGAGGCGGCTCTGTCTCGTGGTGGGCGAGATAATATCAGTCTGGTGGTAATTCGAGCAGAGGCCGACAAACCGCCGTCAACCCCTTCCACCGATGCATACCAGCGTCAGGCGCCTAAACTGATTGTCGCCCTACTGGCCTTGCTGGCCATGTTTTACCTAAGTCTGGGAGGCGAGTAATGGTCGGGGCCGACATCAACGACAATAAAGAGCTGCGCATCCCGGGATATCGCATTCTGCGGGAAATTAATCGCGGCGGTATGTCCATCGTCTACCTGGCAATACAAGAGAGCTTCGGCCGTGAAGTCGCTCTCAAGGTGATGAGTCCTGCACTGGCCACCGACCCCAGCTTTGGCGAGCGGTTCCTGCGCGAGGCCAATATCGTCGGTCGACTGTCCCATCCGCACATTATTTCCGTGTATGACGTCGGCGTTTTTGATCAGTTTTACTACATCGCGATGGATTACTGTCCCGGACAAAGCCTGCAGCAAGTGATACACGCCGGCCTGACCCAGGAACGGGCATTGGAGATTCTTCGTCAGGTAGCCCATGCGCTCGACTTTGCCCATGAAAAAGGCTTCGTGCACCGGGACGTTAAGACAGAAAACATCCTGTTTCGCCAGGATGGTTCAGCGGTGCTTACTGACTTTGGTATTGCCAAAGCACTCGACACGCCCGTCGATGTCACCTCGGTAGGTTCCATTGTTGGCACCCCCCATTACATGAGCCCGGAGCAGGCAAAGGGCCACAGCCTTGATGGCCGCGCAGATATTTACAGCCTGGGCATCGTATTCTACGAAATGCTGATGGGAAAAGTGCCCTATTCCGGGGATTCTGCCGTTGCCATTGGCATCAAGCACGTCTCCCAACCCGTACCAGAGCTGGCGCCTCGTTATAAGAAGTTCCAGCCTATGCTACAGCGGATGCTGGCTAAAAATGTCAGCGAGCGATACCAGCGTGGTGCCGAGATCGTAAATGATATTGCCTCTATAGAAGGCGATACGCCCCCCTACGAGTTGCCTCGGCGCAATAGTCGTATCAGCGGTTTCTTCGACCAATTAACCGGCAAGCGCAAGATTGTTGCCAACCAGGAAGCCTTTGGTTTCGAAATTGAAACACGCTCAACGGAGCAGCTCCCACCCATCGATCCGGGTGAAGAAGCGGCAACCGATATACGTCCGGGCAGCGATACCTTGATTCGCGCAGGCGCCCCAAAGCGCCGACGCCGACGTATTCTGGCAGCGGCATTAATCGCCGCTCCGGTGCTCTATTGGGCCCCTTTACCCTGGGCCGACTGGTATCAACAGTCGCTGGTTGCTATTGGTCTGGCATCCAACGAACCGGCTGTGACTAGCGCAGATGAATCCCAACAACCGGCATCCCCGGTTATTGAGTTGGCGGAACCTGTGCCAACCAACCCCCCGGTCACCATCAATACGGCACCACCACCGCGCCGCTTCGCGCTGACGGTCAACACCCAACCGGACGATGCCCTGGTCGTACTACTAGGACACCCTGACCCTTACCAGCCAGGTATGCGACTGAACGAGGGGGAATATCAGGTGCAGGTCGCCCGTCCCGGTTACGTCACGGCGATGGAAACCCTTCGTATGGACGGGAAGAATCAAACCATCAGCATCAAGCTGCAGCCCGAAACCTATCGCTTTAGCATCAACGCGACCCCCGCGGACAGCAAAATTCGCATCTTAAACATCAAACCCCGATACCGGGACAATATAGCTCTTGAGCCTGGACGATATATGGTCGAGGTTTCCAAGAAAGGCTTCCAGCCGTTTAAAGACTGGGTTGAACTGGGTCGACGTGACAAATCCATCGACATCACCCTACGACCAGTGCCAAAAGCCGGTTTTGTCTTCCGCAACCACCTGAAAGATGGCAGTTCCGGGCCTTCAATGGTGATCATTCCACCCGGCAGTTTTATGATGGGGAGTAAGGCCAGTGAAGATGAACAGCCACGCCACCGGGTTAAAATCGCCAAAGCCTTTGCCATCAGTCGTCACGAAATCGTCTTTGCCCAATACGACAAATTCACTCGAGCCACGGGTCGCAAACTGGCAAAAGATAAGGGTTGGGGCCGAAATACTCGTCCCGCTATCAATGTCAGCTGGGAAGATGCCCAAGCTTACGTAAACTGGTTAAGCAAAGTCACCGGCAAACACTACCGCCTGCCAACCGAAGCAGAATGGGAGTACGCAGCCAGAGCCGGTAGCAGCAAAGCCTATTGGTGGGGCAATGCCATTGGTGAAAAAAATGCCAACTGCGGTGATGGCTGTAGCGACCTGCTCAGCTCTATCTTCAGCCGCAAGCGCAGCGAACCCGTTGGTCAATACAAAGCCAATGGCTTTGGTTTGTACGACACCCAGGGTAACGTCGCTGAATGGGTCGAAGATTGCTACGCCAACGATTACAGCCGCGCGGCCAGCGACGGAAGCGCTCTCGAGTTCAGCTTTTGCAATCGCCGGGTAGCCCGCGGCGGTAGTTTTGATAGCAAAGCCAGCGAGATTACGGTGTCTTCCCGAGACGCCTATAAGGCTGAACACCGAACAGCCAACGTCGGTTTTCGCATTGTTGTAGAGTTGGATTGACAAACCCGCAAGCGTTAATGATAATCATTATCGTTAACGGTTCATAACAGGGGTGTCACCATGAGTCTGACAATAAATGCCTGGATGGAAAGCAATCAAGAATTCTGTCTCAATATTTTCAATTGCGAAACTGGAGCCACAGAGGTTCAGTGGCGCTTCGATCCCAAGCAGCTTGACCCGAGCATGTCCCATCAAGAGCTCAAGCATCTGTTCAAACAATTACTTCTGTTAAGCTGTAAAGCTCGCGTAAGCGACTAGCCCAATGAGAGTTAACTCAGGAATGACGTGCCACTCATACCATAAAGATGAGCACCCTTCTTATAAGCCGCATCCGGTGTAAGGTAGCCTCATCTATAGAGAAACGGGCTAACAAAGCCCTTGCTATCATTGTCCACCGCTCTACACTTGAACTAACTCGGCAACTATGTGAACAGGACAGTGATCATCAGTTTACGGAGACCTTGTCGCTATGCGGCACGGTAGCGAAAGCACCTCACCGCATCCCCCAAAAAGTCTGTTCACAGACCCTACCAACCTCCCCCCTAACAAAAGTCAGACGACGACCTTTTTCGACCGTCGCCGCCCGTTCGATGCGCCAGTCGATACCGAGCCCATTTAGGCCGTTTGATCCTATTTTGCACTGCATGATAGCCATAAACATCGGTGCACGTGCCCGGATACTAGATAATAAAGATGCCGGGGCGGTACCAAGCAAGGCCATTAGGACCAGGGAGTTATATGAGTCAGTTACTCGAAGCTTGTCCATTCTGCGCGAGCCAACAACTGAAGATTGTCCAGGGGTTACTGTCACAACGGGTTGTTTGCAAACTGTGCAGCGCGCAGGGTAGTCGCGAAACAGACGCCCTAAAGGCGGTCAATTCCTGGAATCGCATCAGCCGGGAGCTGCGTCAAGCCAGACGCATCGAAACCCGGCAAATGGTGCGAGAAATAGGGGGGCTGAGAAACTAGCGCAAAGCAGCTAGAGCGTTAGTTGAGCTGCCTGTTGTTATACGAATTCGTCAGGCGTTAACCACTGGAGCCTTGCAATTGATTAAGGTTGTTGCGCATTTCCAGTAGTTGACTATTCACCTGACGACGAAACGCATCAATGGAGCGCAAGGCGTCCTGATTATCTGCCGATAGACTGTTCGCCGCCTCAAGGTCAGCAGAGTACTGCTTTTGGAAGAGCTCAAAGCGCGCATTAAGCGCTTCCAGACTGTCCAGGCGCTCTAACAGAACCTCAAGGCGAGCCGCCTGCTCTGTGCTTGACAGCTGGATTTGGGAGGCTAACGCCTTGGTGCGTTCCTGCTCTTTTCCAAGCTCCGAACGATAGGCTTTTAGGCTTTTTTCCTGAGCCTTCCGAGCCACCGTCAATGCCGCTATCAACTTAGCCTGCTTTTCCAGCAACGCCCCATTTTCAGCGATATTGCGTTTATTCCGCTTGTTGGACACATCCCACAGCTTGCGAATTTCAGAATTGACCACCCGTAATTCCGCCTGCACCTTGGTGTCGGATTGATCCATCGACTCACCGGTGGCAATCACCTTGCCACTGACGTCCTGCAGCCGCTGCAAGGTGAGTTCAAAAGCCTGTTGATTACTCTCCAGCTGTGCTTTCAACGCCTGGGTCTGCTGATGCCCAAAATAAGCAACCGCACCCAAAGCACCAACCAACAGTACGACCAGCCCCATCAACACAGGAGATCCTTTCGCGCCAGAATCTGACTTGGGTGTTGGTGCGCGACGATCAATGCGAATATCGTCCTGCGATACACTCAAGCTCGGGATATCTTCCAGGTCATCGGTATTATCTGCTTTCATAAACGTCTCATTGTCTATTGGGTGTAAACCCGCCGGGGCTACAGAATGTTCTGACGCGCCATTGTAGATGAAAAGCCGCCTGTGCAGCCACCAAGCAACCTCAATGGCATGACTCAACTATGCGCCAAATCACAGCTTACTTGACGGCCATTCCCCGCCGTTGGCCACACAAAGTGAACTCTCGAGCCCCAAAACCACCCTATTCACCTTGTGCCGGATGCGAATCGCTCTATCATTAAGTGCGTTAACAGAGTTTTTGAGCCTTTCTCCCAGAACAGAGGCATTCGGCCGGTCAACTACACAAGGATGGTAATGAACGCCAAAAATGAGCCCAAATGGATGATCTACGGCGCCAATGGCTTCACTGGCAGTATGATTGCTCGTATGGCACATATGCAGGGGCTAACCCCCATTCTAGCCGGCAGGAACGACGAACAGATCGTGCCTCTGGCCACCGAACTCAATGCCTCGTATCGCATCTTTTCACTGGAAGACAAACAACGTATCACCGATAGCCTGTCTGATATTGACCTGCTACTCAATTGCGCAGGCCCCTTCGCCTACACCGCAACCGAGCTGATCAATGGCTGTCTCGAGAATGACGTGCACTATATCGATATCACCGGGGAAATTGACGTCTTTGAACTGGCTCAGTCGCAACATGATCGAGCGAGGAAAAAACGCAAGGTTCTATGCCCTGGCGTGGGTTTCGATGTTGTCCCGACCGATTGCATCTCAGCCACCTTAAAGAACGCCTTGCCAGACGCCGAAAGCCTCACACTGGGTTTTGATACCGAGGGAGAGCTCAGCGTTGGCACCACAAAAACCAGCTTGCTGGGCGCGCAGCAAGGTGGAATTACCCGTCAGGAGGGTAAACTCTGCCATGAAGCCCTGGGCTCACGAGAGCGAGATATCGATTTTGGCACCGGAATCAAACATGCTGTGGCCATTCCCTGGGGAGATTTGGCCACCGCCTGGTTCACAACGGGGATCGGCAATATCGAAGTCTACATGTCGGCATCCCCGGAACGTATCCGTTCGCTGAAACGCCTCAATTGGATGAGACCATTACTGCGCATAGGCTGGATAAAACAGCTCCTGCTACAACGTATCGGAAAACAGGTCCAAAACCCCACCAGCGATGCCCGCCTGAAAGCCCCTTGTTACGTTTGGGGCGAAGTCAGGAATAACCGGGGAAACAGCAAACAAGCCTTCCTTTCAACCCCTAACGGCTACGACCTGACGGTTACCTCTGCCCTGGCTATTGTACGCTACCTGCTTGAGTATGATGGCGGCGGTGGCTATTTCACCCCGTCTCGCTTGATGGGAACCTCCTTTGTCGAAAGCCTCCCGGGCTGCTCCGCGATAACGGTTATCAGTTATCAGCAAGGGGTACTGGACAGCTAACTAGCGGGCATAGACAATACCCGACATATTTACTCTGATATTTTGTTGTGGGCTCTCGGGCCTGAAGTGCTACAATGCCCACCCATTTTATTTGTGCGCCAAGCGGTCGACGAACCGTAACGCTTTAAAGTGCAGCTACAGCGACTTGCTGGGCTGCGTGTACCGGGAAACCAACCTGATCTGGAGGAAACCATCCCATGGCTATCGAACTTCCTGCACTACCCTACGAAAAAAACGCCCTCGAGCCTCATATCTCCCAAGAGACTCTGGAATTCCATTACGGCAAGCACCACAACACTTACGTGGTAAAGCTGAACGGTCTTATTGAAGGTACGGATTTCGAAGGCAAAGATCTGGAAACCATCGTCAAAAGTTCTGACGGTGGCGTCTTCAATAACGCCGCCCAAATCTGGAACCACACTTTTTACTGGAACAGCCTCAGCCCTAATGGTGGCGGCGCCCCAAGCGGCCCTCTGGCTGATGCTATCAATGCGACATTCGGCTCCTTCGAAGCTTTCCAGGAGAAGTTTACTGAATCCGCGGTCAACAACTTCGGCTCCTCCTGGACCTGGTTGGTGAAAAACGCCGATGGCAGCCTGGCCATCGTCAACACCAGCAATGCCGCAACGCCACTGACCGGCGACCAAAAACCCCTGCTAACCTGCGATCTGTGGGAGCATGCCTACTACATCGACTACCGCAACGTACGCCCTGACTACCTCAAGGCGTTCTGGCAGCTGGCTAACTGGGAATTCGCGCAAAGCAATTTTGCCTAATTCCTAAGTCGCTCAAAAAGGCCGATGGAGAGATTCATCGGCCTTTTTTGTTTATTTAGCAATAGTTTCGCATCAGATGAGTCAGCCCATGGTTATTGCTTATAAACTGCATTATTCTTCACCTTATCCTCCGTAGCTGGAAAATAGACCCGAGAAATGAGCAAGATCCTAGTCACCGGCGGAGCCGGTTATATTGGCAGCCATACCTGTGTCGAGCTGATCGAAGCTGGTTACAATATTCTGGTAATCGACAATTTCAGCAACAGTTGCCCGGAAGCACTCAAGCGAGTTGAACAGATTACGGGGAAATCGATTGCTTTTGAGCAGATCGATATTCGTGATGCCAATAGTCTTGAGGAGCTGTTCAGCCGCCACCAATTTGAAGCCGTTATCCATTTCGCCGGTCTCAAGGCAGTGGGAGAATCCTGCCAAATACCCCTGGAGTACTACCAGAACAATGTCAGTGGCACTCTCAACCTGTGCCAGACGATGAAGGCTCATGGATGCCATAACCTGGTGTTCAGCTCCTCAGCTACGGTTTATGGCGAACCGGCTAGCTTGCCCATTACCGAAGATTTCCCGCTTTCTGCCACCAATCCTTATGGACGTTCCAAGTTAATCATCGAAGATATGATGCGGGATCTGCATAAATCCGATAACAACTGGAACATTCTGCTTCTGCGCTATTTCAACCCGGCCGGGGCACACCCCAGCGGACTGATCGGCGAAGATCCTAATGGCATTCCAAATAATCTGATGCCCTACATCAGCCAAGTTGCAATTGGAAAGCTAGAAAAACTACAAGTGTTTGGTGACGACTACGATACTGTCGATGGCACGGGTGTCCGAGATTATATCCACGTGGTCGATCTGGCCAAAGGTCACGTTAAGGCGTTAGATAAGCTAAATCAAAAACCTGGGTGCACAGCTTATAATCTGGGTGTTGGTAGCGGGTATAGCGTTTTACAGATGGCTGCAGCCTTTGCCAAGATCAGTGGCAGAGAAATCCCACACGAAATCGTTGAGCGGCGTCCAGGTGATATTGCCAATTGCTACGCTGACCCGAGCTTAGCAATGCAAGCATTGGGGTGGCAAGCCGAATTAGGCTTAGAGGCTATGGTAGAGGATGGTTGGAATTGGCAAAAAAAGAATATGGATGGATATCATACAAATTAATAAAAACTACATTTAGCAAAAAACACAACAGTCTTAATGGTTTGCATTCAAGATTAACTGATACATATCAATCTATAGAGCTTTTTGATGAGGAAGTGGCGACATTTAGTTCTAACAAACCCGCCGAATGCATATCTGAACCTCCCCCGCTTTAACGGATACCAACATCTAACTAAAGATGAGGTATCCAATGCCACGCTACAACAATCCAAGAAGAACCTGGCAGTACACAAACGAGTTTAAAGCCAAAGCCGTTCAGTTGAGCCTGAT
>NZ_JAKSDZ010000061.1 GCF_023509475.1 Aestuariirhabdus haliotis
CGCCTTTTTGAAAGGTCTAGACCTTACTGCAAAGACGTGCCGCGATTCTGGATTCGCCTGAAAGCCAGAGTTCATCTGAATTAATCAGAGGTGCCTTAAGGGTAACCTTCAGAATAAACTACCGATCGAATAGTTTTTCGCTTTTCCCATCGTTTTTTTTCCAACTCCGGACGGTCATAAAAGGTCTTTACATAGCCCAGGCACAAATAGGCCACCAGTTTGTTCTCGGTTGGTGCATTGAGAATCTGTTTGATCTCCTCCGGATTCAGAATACTCACCCAGCCCAAACCTATATTCATCGCCCGGGCCATCAACCAGATATTCTGAATGGCACAGACCACACTGTATTCCCCCGCTTCCAGCATGCTGTTTTGACCCAGTACGGGTTTAACTGAGGGTTTATAGAATACCGCGATGTTAAGCGGTGCCTCCAGAATGCCCTCCAGCTTCAATTGTTGATAGCGTTGTTGTTTATCATCACTAAAAGCGTTCGCCGCTTTTTTGTTTTCGGCCGCAAAGTTGTCGGCCACCTGTTGTTTTATTTCTGCATCACGTATCAGCACAAACTCCCAAGGCTGGGAAAACCCGACCGAAGGCGCCATCGAAGCCGCCTGCAAGAGTTTATCGATGATTTCATCGGAGATTGGATCGCTCAAAAAGTTATTACCACGCACATCCCGCCGATGCAGCAGAAGCTCTTCCAGAAGAGATTGATCTTCGAGGGTGAACTGCTTGTTCTCCATACTCTAAAGCCCTTCCAGAACCATCGTTCGAATTTTTTCGGCCTTCTCGAAGTGGTTCAGCCTATGAGTTTTTATCCACCAGGTTGCCGCTTCCATTAACAGTTCCGGGTCATCATTTCTGTTTTTAAAAAACGCATAGAAAGACACTCCCACTCCTGAACCTTTTTTGGCTATTTTTTGCTCACAGTCGTCGGCAATTTTCTGCCTGAGATCATCTCTCATACGGAAAACTATACTCCCTTATCATGTATTAATTTCTTCAACCTAAGGCACCTCTGATTACTTCAGATAGATCTCTGCGGATCCTAAAAATGCTTTTTATCAAGGCGAAGCTCGCCGTTCATGTCGAGACCTGGACAAGGGCTTCAACACCAAGTAAAACCATTTTCAGGGCCGCCCTACGGGGCTTTCGGGCGAATCCAGCCTCTTTGTTACGCCTTTTTGAAAGGTCTCGACCTTACTGCAAAGGCATGTCGCAATTCTGAATTCGCCTGAAAGTCAGAGTTCATCTGAAGTAATCCGAGGTGCCCTAAGTGTTCAGGCGTTCAATATCATATTTCGCAGGCGGTTAAACCAAAGATAAACAAACCAAACCAGACATTCGATAAAGCAATGATCAAACCAATAGCATCACGCACAAATCGGGGAATCGATGTAAATTGAAATAGATAGAAGAGCAGTACCAACTCCACTGCAACCCACACCAGTGACAGGTAGAGAAACCCTTCATAACATCGAAGCTGCGCCTCGGACAAATACAGATACCAGAAACTGCCCGCCACTCCCAAACACATCAACGTTAACAATGACGTAGACGCCGCAGCTTTCCATCTCGGGAACTCGGTATTTAAAGCAAATGCTTTGATTTTTTTCATCTGATGATTCATAGCAATCCAGCACCTCTGATCAATTCAGCAACAACTCATAAATGCTACGACCGAGTTAATCAGAGATGGGTTAGAATTTCCAACCAATACCACACAGGTCAATACCATCACGGGTTTTGACAACCCTTTATCATCCGTAGTTTCCACAACCCAGTAACAGAGTAATATCTGATAGGATCACCACTATACTCCATAATATCGAGCCCATACCTCACAGCCTTCAGGGGAACCTGCCTGTATGAAGTCGCACCCTAGCCGTCTTAGCCCCCAGCAACTCAGCGCACCGGTCAGCGCCAGTGAGTTTCCTTTCGCCAACACCGACAAGCTCAAGCCTTATCTGGGCATTCTGGGCCAGGAACGGGCAGTGACTGCGATTCAGTTCGGCGTGGCCATGCAGCAAACCGGCTACAATATTTTTGTGATGGGAGATGAAGGCAGCGGTAGGGCCTCCTTCGTCAACGAATTTCTGCAAAGTGAAGGTAAACGCCAGCAAACCCCATCGGATTTTCTCTATGTCAATAACTTCGATGAACCTCGTAAACCGTTGATGCTGGAACTGCCTGCAGGTACCGCTACCCAATTGCAACAGGATACCCAGAAGCTGATCGGTCAGTTACTGGATACTTTTCCTGCCGCTTTCGAACATCCCAGCTACCAGCAGCAGAAAAGTGCGATCGAGCGTACCTTTAATCGCCAATACGATCAGGTGATCGACGAGGTCGAAAAAGAAGCGCTTAAGCGGGAAGTGGCCCTCTACCGCGATGCCAATACCGTCAGTTTTACCCCCATGATTGAGGGGCGAGCGATGGAAGAAACCGAATTTGCGCAGCTATCCGAAGAAGTTCGAGAACAATTTCATCGCCATATTAATGAGCTGGAGGAGATGTTAAATGATGCCCTGCTGCCTCTGCCACAATGGAAACGCGAATCCTCCGAGCAGTTTCGCAAACTGACCCAGCAAACCATTGCCCGCTCCATAGCACCACTGATTGAACCGTTGGAAAAACGCCACCGGCAAGTACCCGGCCTACTGGGCTATCTCAAACGTATGCGCAAACAGCTGCATCGATTAATTCCGGAAAAACTGATCGATGAGAAAACTCAGGAAATGCGCGACGCTACGGAAAGCAGAGCATTACTGGAAGATGAGCTAAGCCCCAATATCATGGTGTCCCGGGAACCCTCATCCGGCGCCCCCGTCATTCACGAACCTCACCCCAGCTACAAAAACCTGTTTGGTCGGGTCGAATTTTCCGGTGATATGAACGCCCTGAACACCAGCTTTCGCCAGGTATGCGGTGGCAGTCTGCATCTGGCTAATGGGGGGTTCCTTATTATTGAGGCCGAGAAATTACTGGGCGAACCCTTTGCCTGGGATTCGTTAAAACGGGCCCTGAAGGAACGTCGCTTGCAGATGGAGTCGCCCTATAGCGAGCTCGGCATCATCAATGGTATTACCCTGGATCCCGAACCCATGCCGCTGCACACCAAGGTGGTGTTAATTGGCAAACGCTCAACCTATTATTTGCTGCAACAGCTGGATGCCGATTTCAGTTCACTGTTCCGGGTTCTGGCCGATTTTGATGAACGCATCAAACGTGAAGAGGGTTCGCTAACGGCCTTTGCCCGATTGATGCAAACCTTCTCAGAAAACGAGCAATTCTCTTCTCTCGGCGCCGATGCCGTGGCCCGACTGGTGGAATACAGCTGCCGTCTGGCGGAACACCAGCAATACCTCAGCGCGCAATTTAATCGTATTTTCAATTTGCTCAGCGAAGCCAATTTCGTGCGCCGCCTGGCCGAAGATGAAGTGCTGAGTGCCGATCATGTCGAACGCGCCCTGCAAGCCCAGCAGGAACGCTCCGGCCGGGTCAGCGAGCTACAACTGGAGCAGATCAGCGATGGTACGGTGCTGATACAAACCCAGGGCAATAGCGTCGGTAAAATCAACGCCCTCACCGTATATCAACTGGGGGACAATCAGTTCGGTACCCCGGCCCGCATCACAGCAACGGTGTATCCGGGTTCTCGCGGCGTAGTCGATATCGAGCGTGAAGCCAGCCTGGGTCAAGCGCTGCATTCCAAGGGCGTGATGATTCTTAGCGGTTATCTGGGACAGCGTTACGCGCGTCATTTCCCACTGGCCATTTCGGCGAATCTGGCGATGGAGCAATCCTACGGTTTGATCGATGGTGACAGTGCCTCACTGGCCGAACTCTGCTGCCTGCTTTCGGCCATTACCGAGCTACCCATTGATCAATCACTGGCGATTACCGGTTCGGTCAACCAGTACGGAGAAGTACAGGCGATCGGTGGCGTTAATGAAAAAATCGAAGGTTTTTTCGATCTCTGCCAGGTACGCGGACTCAATGATCGGCAAGGCGTTATCATCCCGCTGGCCAATCGTATTAACCTGATGTTACGCCAGGATGTGATCGACGCGGTGGCAGCGGAACGATTCCACATTTATGCGGTTAATGAGGTCGATCAGGCGATGGAATTACTCACCGGCGTCAGCCCCGGCACTGCCGACGAAGGTGGCAGCTATTCACCAGAGAGCATCAATGCCCTGGCCATCGAGCGACTACAGGAGATCAGTGCTTGCAGCCACCGTCAGGAGGATAGAGACCAAACCACATAAGGCATTTTAGCGTCTTGCAACGTTCAGGCTGGCTACGGGTTCCAAGGCCAAAGATGACTAAGCAATGCCAGAAACCAGTCCAGAATATGTGCAAAAAATTCGACAATGGGTTGAACATACTTTTCTCGAACATAGTTGTCGAGCAGTTGCCGGCGTTGATCGTAGTCCTTTGGCATCGCTAGCACACCATTTTGCTGCACATAGTGTCGGTAGTCCTGCAGTAACTCCTCAAACAGTTCGGGTTGCTGTTGGGACAAATCGTGAACCTCACCCGGATCGGTCGCAATATTGTAGAGATGCCAGCGATCATCCCCAAGCGGCCCTCGATTGAAGAGTATCTTATGCGGCCCTTTGATGAGGGCAGCATTGCCACCGATTTCGTAAGCAATGACGTCATCATTCGAATGCACCCGGTCGGCCGTACCGGCAAGCAAAGGCCATAAACTGCTTCCCGTAATTTCCTCTATCGTCCTGCCCCGGTATTCGGTGCCTGGATGTTCAACGTTCGCCAGTTGCAAAATGGTTGGCGCCAAATCTTTTACATAGGCCAGTGCGGGGGTGATTTTTCCTTTAGCGGGCTCGACCACCGCAGGCCCGGAAATAATCAGTGGCACTCGCATTCCGCCCTCACCGGAATAAAATTTATAGTGCCCCAGGGGACCGGCAGCGGCACTGGCAAAACCCGGCCCGATAAAGTTATAGCTGCCCTTTTCTCCCAAACGATCGTAATCGGTATGATAATCTTCCATCGACAACCACAACGGAAACAGCGCAGAGACTGCAGCCGGATCGCTCGCCTCGGCGCCGTTATCCGACGTAAAAATAAACACCGTATTATCGTATTCACCAACGGTTTGCAGGTAGTTAACAAATCGTCCTATATGGGCATCCATGGCATCGACCATTCCTGCATACACGGCCATGCTTTTGGCATGGTAACGCTGGTCTTCTGCGGATAAAGCCTCCCAATCCGGAGTGGTTGGCATGGTCACCATGGGCGCATTTGCCGGCACCATACCCAATGCCTTAACTGCTTGCTGGCGTTGCTCTCGTAGCGCCGTCCAGCCATCCGCATAGGTATCCAAATATTTATTGGTAAATTCAGCTGGCGCTTGCACCGGAATGTGTACGGCTTGAAAACTGATATAGGAAAAGAAGGGACGCTCATCATCAGGTTGATGATCGATAAACTCCATCGCTTTGTCGACGATATACTGCGAGGAGTAAAAATCTTCAGGCAGTTGAATCTCTTCGCCATCGGCATACCAGTGCGCCCGTTCATAAACGGGCAAGTAAGGACGCTGCTGCCAGTTGTCGGCCCCCGAATGAGGCATCATCAGAGTACGGTCAAATCCTCGGTTAATTGGTCTCTGCGCCTTCTGTTGATACCCAAGGTGCCACTTTCCTGAAAAATAGGTGCGGTACCCTGCCTCCTTCAGCAGAGTCGCAACAGTAACCACATGGTGATTCAGGCTGCCTTGATAATGGGGGTCGGCGGCTTGCTCGGGTGGAATCGACTCCGCGATATTGCCCACACCGGCACGATGGCTGTCCACCCCCGTCATCAGCATGGCACGAGAAGGCGCGCAACTGGGCGCCGTATGATAATTACTGAAGCGAAGTCCACGGCTGGCTAAACGATCAAGATTCGGCGTCTCAATTTCGCTACCGTAGGACTGCAGATCGCTGAAGCCCAGATCATCAGCCACGATCAACACTATATTGGGAGAAGACCGGGTCGATGCGATCGTCGCTGTACACCAGAGAACGGATAAAACCAGCAGGGTTTTAAAGGTACCTTTGATCATGATATGCCCGTGTTATTTTTATTCTAGGGCATCTCCAGTTAGTAGCCAGGGTGCCCAGTGGGGTATCTGTTCAACACTACCATTGCATTACAAGAAAACAACCGTCGATCAAGATGAGCACTCTAGCGCTGGGCGGTGAACGCCAACAACGTACCTGCGCCAATAAAGGCGCCGCCAAAACAACGGTTGAGCCAGCGACCATTGACCCGTCGCGCAGAGCTATTTTTTATTCGGCGGCTGGCCACGGCATAGGCCAACAAGCAGCTGAACGAAAGCCCCATAAAGGTCAGCACCAGGATAGTAAACTGGGGGATCAAAGACGACGTTGACGAGATAAACTGGGGAAATAACGCCGTGGTAAACACGATCGCCTTGGGATTGGTCAGGGCCACTAACAACCCCTGAAGATAGAGATTCAAGGTCCTGGGCGATGAGGTTGCCGAAGCCTGCAGTTGCGACGACGTCACCCCTCCTCGCCAAAGCTTTATCCCTAGATAGATCAGATACAACGCGCCCAATATTTTGACGACCGTAAAAGCAAAGGTGGAGGCCAGTAACAGCGCGCTCAGGCCTGCCACAGAGCAGGCCGACATAATAAAGAGTCCGGAAACATTACCAGCGATTGTCATCAACGCACGCCCCAAACCAAACTGCAGGCTGTGGGTGCTAACCAACAGGATCGCCGGTCCTGGAGTGACCGTTGCCACCAGCGCGATGGAGCAAAATATCAGCCAGTTTTCCATCTGCATAAACAATCCTTAAGGCACCTCTGATTAATTCAGATGAACTCTGGCTTTCAGGCGAATCCAGAATCGCGGCACGTCTTTGCAGTAATGTCCAGACCTTTCAAAAAGGCGTAACAAAGAGTCTGGGTTCGCCTGAAAGCCCCGAAGGGCGGTCCTAAAATGGTTTCTCTCGGTGTTGATGCCCTTGTTCAGGTCTCGACATGAACGGCGAGCTTCGCCTTGATAAAAACCATTTTTAGGATCCGCAGAGATCTATCCGAATTAATCAGAGGTGCCTTAAGTTATCTCGACCAATATCAACGATCCGCCCCCAAGCGCTCTACTTGTACATTTACACCCAACTACCAAGCAACGCCAGGATCAACATCACCACAGCAACAATTTGTAGCAGATAGGTCACGGCCGCACCGTATTGTCTGGCCATAGGGTTTTTATACAACACGCCAAATGCATGGACCAATCTCGATAGCGTGAACAGAATAACCAAAGCCCCCATCAACATATCAGCGGTGCCGATCATAGCCAGGGCCAGCACCATCAGGGCAAAGATCGGCACTTGCTCGGTACCATTGGCGTGAACCCTTATCGCCCTCATCAGGTCTCGATTGTCACCGTCGCCGTAAGAGATTCGGTTTTTAATTCTTAAACGGGACACATTGGCCGTTAACAGAATTAAAAAGCCACCATTAACGGCAACAAAGAGTACAAACCAAAAAAAATTATGCATAGCTTCCCTATCCAGGTGTTAAGGCAATACGAGTGAATGATGACTACACACTATCCCAGATAATCGGGTCTCACAACCAGAGCAGGTCGCCTGCACTGCGCCCGATTTTGCACAACATTTACAGTACCTGCCGCTTAATGCCCTGTTTTTTGTCGAAGAATACGCGCTATCATAACCCTGAAGTACTTTTTGCAGACTACCAGAGGGGACATCGACTATGGACCTTAGCTTCCTGGGCGCCGCGGGGACCGTCACCGGCTCGAAGTATCTGTTAACCCATAACGACCATCAGTTCCTGATCGATTGCGGCCTCTACCAGGGCGTTAAGAATCTGCGCCAACGCAACTGGAAAGCCTTACCGTTACCTGCCAGTAATATCCGTGCTGTCTTGCTAACCCATGCCCATATCGACCACAGCGGATATCTGCCAGCCCTCGTTAAGCGTGGCTACAAAGGCAAAGTTTACTGCAGCTCCGCCACTCACGAACTCTGCAAGGTACTACTGCCCGATGCCGGTTATCTGCAAGAGGAGGATGCCCGTTACGCCAACAAGCGGAAATTCTCTCGTCATTCTCCGGCTGAACCTCTGTTTAGCGTCGAAGATGCCCACCGAGCACTGAAACAGTTTCAACCCGTCGACTTCGGTGAAACCCTGACCCTATCCGGGGGAGTAACCGCCCGCTTCTCACCGGTTGGCCATATCATCGGCGCCAGCTGTATTCGCCTGGATAATGGCCAGACCTCCATACTGTTCAGTGGCGATGTTGGGCGTCAAAAAGATCCGGTGATGTATCCCCCCGAACCCGTCGACGGGGCCGATTACCTGGTGGTGGAATCCACCTATGGTGATCGACGCCACGGTACTCAGGATCCAATGCTGCAGCTGGAAACGATCATTAATGAGACCGCAAGCCGGGGCGGCATTGTTCTGATTCCGAGTTTTGCCGTGGGCCGTGCCGAGCTGCTATTGCATCTTATTTGCGAGCTTAAACGCCAGCAGCGTATTGTCGATCTTCCGCTGTATCTGAACAGCCCGATGGCGATTACCGCGACCGAAATTCATAAACGTTTTCACAAGTTGCATCGCCTTTCCGCAGAACAATGTCAGCAGATCGATGACAACACTCACTATGTCCGCAGTGTCGAAGAATCGATTGCACTCAACGGTAAAAAAATGCCGGCGATCATTATTTCGGCCAGCGGCATGGCCAGCGGTGGTCGCGTGCTGCATCACCTAAAAGCTTTGCTGCCCAACCACCGTAACAGTGTCGTGTTCGCCGGATTCCAGGCGCCCGGCACTCGAGGCGAAGCGATGATCAACGGGGTCGATAAGGTTAAAATTCATGGCGGCTACTACCCGGTCAAGGCACAAATCCATAGCTTGGAAAACCTCAGCGCCCACGGTGACCATGGCGACATTGTCGATTGGTTGCGTCATTGCAAACAGCGCCCCAACCACACCTGGGTGACACACGGCGAGCCTGCCGCAGCGGACGCAATGCGCTTGCACATTCAGGATGAACTGGATTGGCACGCATCGGTGGCCGAATACCAGGACAAGGTGAGCCTGGGCTAAAGCGACATAAAGGCGAACTGTGCGAAGGGTTTAATCCGCGAGATAGTATTCGATGGTAGAGACCACGCGAATTTTTTTGATGTGGGGGTTATTGCGGTCGCGGGGAGAAATACTGAATTGCCCCTGCACCGCCCGTTTGATTTTGCCCAAGCGGCTGCCGGAGTCCTGGGCAAATTTTTCGCCGACCTGACGCGCCGTTTCCGTTGCTTCCTGAACCATCTGCGGCTTGAGCGTGTTGAGCCCAGTGAACAGGTATTCGGTTTGGTTCAGGTAATCTGCCCCGCTAATCACAATGCCCTGTTTACCCAGTTCCGACAGACTTCCCATTACCTGTCTCACCTGAGCCACATCGTGGCTGTAGACGGTTACGCTTTGCTGGGCAGTGTAACGGAACTGCGCCGCAGGACCACCACCGTACTGTTGCGCCGATTTGTCCGTCACCGCCGGGGGTGTCACACTGATCGCATCGGCTGGTATGCCCTTGGCCTGCAAAAAAGCGTCGATGTTCTGCTTGCTGTTCTCCAGTCGTGCATAAATTTGCGTCAAATCATTACTGGCCGCGGTGAAGCCGATCGGCCAGATAACGGTATCGGCATCCACTTCCCGTTCGGATAACCCTTTTACCGTCACGGTACGCTCATACTCCTTGAACGAAATCACCGAGGAGGCAATTTGCAAACCCAGCAGACCGAATCCGATCATGATGCCCAATGCCAGTAATAATGCGGGCATTGAATTGGGGCGATTGGTTTCATGTGTCATTGTCGATCTCCTGGGCGCATTATTGCGCGAAGCTGAATGAATTAGCGCTTCACACCATCGTCAATATTTAGCGTGCGTTCGGCAAGATCCTGAGGCTCTTTTAACTGCCACTTTGGCCAGTATGCATTGTGCTTTTTAGCAATGCTGGCGCTGTTATTTTTATACCACTCCAATGACTTGGGAGTATTCTTGACGAGTTGAGTATCACTCATTAGTTCATCAAACTGGTCCGAGGCAAATGTGAATTCCCCTTCGCCACCATTACGTACAGGCCACATGGAGAAACGAGCTTTCCAAACTCCAATCCGCGGCGTTACGACACTGAAATAGGTCAGTCCAGGCTTTAACTCTGCCGCCATATAATCGGCCGCTTCTGAGACCACCATAAAGGTGCGCTTACCCGGCTCAACATCGGCGGTAATACGCTTGCCGTTGTTGAGGACACCGATAAATTCAGGCTCTCCGTCGGTCACATCATAGATGGAAGCCGCAACGGCCCCACCGACAAAGGAGGAACGCATAAACTCAACACGACTCATATCCTCTGCAACGGGCTTTATCTCTTCCGGAGCAATGGGTGCCATCTTGACGCCCGCACAACCAAACAAACTTACGCTGAACAACAATACAACTAACAGCTTTTTCATTGAATTTCCCTATTAATGATTAAATAACCTTTCCCATATCTAATGGCTGGCCGTGGTAGAAAACAGGTTAATGACCACCACGCCCCCCACTATCATCGTCATACCAATCATGGCTGGAAGGTCCGGGATCTGCCGGAACGCCAGGGCGCCCACCAGAGCGATTAGCACCACTCCCATACCGGCCCAGATGGCATAAGCCATCCCGATCGGAACTGTTCGCAGCACCAGGGTCAACAGATAAAAAGACAAACCGTAGCCAACCACAACAACGACGCTAGGCCAGAAGCGAGTAAACTCGTTAGACAGTTTTAACGCGCTAGTGGCGATCACCTCGGTCAGAATCGCCGCGGCCAGATACCAATATCCCATCACTGTCACCCCCACCGGTATAACGACCGGCCCATCAAACCACAGGCTATGACCCAAGCACAATATGGAATGTATCGACTAGTCGTCAGTAACGATAACAACCGGCTGTCGTTGCGCGCCCCAGTGGCCCGGTTGCGCCTCAAAAACACCCGGCAAGGCCGTCCCACAGCGATCACAACGCGCTTGTGGATTCAGCCCCCAATGGCCCAACCGATACCAGTCCCGTTCAATCAACAACGCACCACAGCCCGTGCACCAGGTACTGCTGCCTTGCTGGTCATGGACATTGCCGGTGTAGACGTACTTGATACCTTTGCCACGGGCAATGGCTCGAGCTCGCTGCAGCGTCGACGCCGGAGTGGGAGGGGCCGAACGAAACTTCCAATCCGGGTGATAAGCGGTAAAGTGCAGTGGTACGTTGCAGCCCAGTTCGTTCACCACCCATTCACTCAGCGCATTTAGTTCCGCATCGCTGTCATTCTCTCCGGGAATCAAGAGAATGGTAATCTCCAACCAGACTGAGGTTTCTCGAACCACATACTGCAAGGTCTCCAGCACCGGCTGCAGATGGCCACCACAGAGTTTGTAATAAAAACGCTCATCGAAAGCTTTCAGGTCGATGTTGGCAGCATCCAATGACTGAAAAAATCGTTCACGCGGCTCGGCGCAAATATAGCCCGCCGTTACCGCCACCGAACGAACCTGCTGTTCGCGGCAAGCCTGGGCAGTATCGACTGCGTATTCCAGAAAACTGACCGGGTCGTTATAGGTAAATGCGACCGAGCGACAGCCGTGGCGTACCGCCGCTGCGGCCAGATCCTCCGGCATCGCTTGCTGGGCCAACGTATCCATTTCACGAGATTTACTCATATCCCAGTTTTGACAAAACTTGCAGGCCAGGTTGCAACCCGCCGTACCAAAGGACAATACCGGTGTTCCAGGCAAAAAATGATTAAGCGGTTTCTTCTCGATAGGATCGATGCAAAAGCCACTGCTGCGACCGTAACTGCTCAGCCACAGTTGATCCTGCTGACGCTCTCGCACAAAGCAAAGCCCGCGCTGACCTTCCCGTAATTTGCAAAGACGCGGGCAGAGGTCGCACTGCAGGCGGCCATCTTCCAGGCGATGCCAATAGGACACCGGTATGCTGTGAGCGGACGAGGGGGTCATATTGCCTCCTGCCAGATGGTTTTATCTGACGTCTATAATAAGAGACAGCCACAGCTTGAATGTGCGAATGCCAGAATCACTAACGCTGCCCCTGCCCTCAGTATAGCCTTGGCTTTCGATGCCGCGCCCGGGCAAGACGGAGCAGTACAAAGGAATTCACTATCAGGAGGCCATCATGTCCAGTACGCGCCCGGCCGCTGTCGCCGGTTACTTCTACCCATCGGACCCGATTGAACTGGCAACCGAAATAGACACCTATCTAGCACAAGGGGCTGTGCCATCTGAGCCGATCCGGCCCAAGGCATTAATTGTGCCCCACGCCGGTACGGTCTATTCCGGCCCCGTCGCGGCCAGCGCTTACCGTCACCTGATCCCCTGGCGCAAACAGATTCACTCGGTGGTGTTACTCGGCCCTTCTCACCATTGCGCTTTCAAAGGCATCGCCCTACCCGACTGCGACAGCTTTGCCACACCACTGGGTACTATCGAGGTCGACCATAGGCTCGCCGATAAATTACCCGACTGGGTCCAGAGCAACGCCCTGGCCCATCGAGACGAACACAGCCTGGAGGTGCAACTGCCCTTTTTACAGCGGGTTCTGGATCAATTTCGCATTCTGCCGCTGGTGATTGGTAACGCCGCTACCCACGAAGTGGAACAGCTGCTGGCCCGTCTGCTGGACGCGCCCGACAGTCTGTTGTTGATCAGTACCGACCTCAGTCACTTTCACTCTTATGAAGAGGCCCAACGAATTGACGCGGACAGCAGTGACCGCATCCTGGCCCTGCGCCCGGAGCTGAGCGGACAACAAGCCTGTGGTTGCCGCGGCCTCAATGGATTGCTGGCCCTGGCGAGCAAGCAGGAGCTCAGCATTGAGCTACTCGACCGGCGTAATTCCGGTGACACCGCCGGTAGCCGGGACCGGGTCGTGGGGTACGCAGCCTATGTCCTGCACTGATCACCCATTGAGCATCGGCCACCAGCGTCATCTGCTGGCCTTGGCGCGGTACGCCATCGAGCAAGAATGCTACCGGCATGACCCGGACCCGAGCGATGACACGCTTAACCCCCGGCGCTCTCCGGCACCGAGCCCACTACCCGATGCCGAGGCCAATCGTTTGCAGCAACCGGCCGCCGGGTTTGTCACCCTAATGCTCAACGGCAAGCTGCGCGGCTGTATGGGCAGCCTGGAAGCACGCCGCTCATTGAAGGACGAGGTGATCGCAAACGCCTGCTCGGCGGCATTTCGTGACCCCCGTTTTCCAGCCTTGCGCTTGCGCGAATTGGCCAACCTTGAGATTGAGATCTCGATTCTGTCGCCACTGGAACCCCTTGAGGCCAACAGCCGCGAACAGTTGCTCGACACCCTGCGACCTCATATCGATGGCCTGTTGATCGAAAGTGGCCCCTATCACGCGACCTTCCTGCCCCAGGTTTGGCAGCAACTGCCCGAGGGTCAGGCGTTTCTCCAGCAGTTACTGCGCAAAGCCGGACTTAACCCCAACCACTGGCCAGCGGATATCAAAGCCAGCCGTTATCAGGTCAGTCATTTTTCAGAAGCCGACTTTGCTTGAGTACATCTCTAGCAGGCTGTTGATTTTCGTTTTCGAGGTAGCCAATGCCAGGCATAAATCGTCGAAAAGAGGGAGTTTATGTTAATAAATGACCGATTTGAGCCGATTTATAACACCGCAGAGGCAACGCAGATAGAAAATCAACAACCTGCTAGGGCAGACGAATCATCGGCCAGCTAACCAGACGTTGCTGCACATCGGCGGTGTGCTGTTCGATATAGTCCCCCTGCAACAGATCGTCGCAGGCCAGCTCTTCGTGCCCCTGATAAATATCGTGCATCCACAGGTGAGCCACCTCAAGCACCTGGAACATCGGCTCCAGAATCATCTTATTTTCAAGGTGGTGGGATGAGTCAAAATGGGCGTGCAGGCGAGCGCTGAATTCCCGGACCGATTTGCGATAATCGCTCCACTGCTGGTAATTGAAGCCGGTAGCCTCATACACCCGATTACGAAAACCGCTGCTTTCTGCCGTCAGGCGTTTCCAGGCTTCTTCGTTACGTTCCAGCGCGAACAACTTGCTCCAGTTGATCACGATGGAGCCCAACAGCGCAATGCGAAGATTTTCCACGAGCAAGCGACCCACCTCGTCATCGCATTGCGCCGATCGCAACGCGCGGTAATACACCATATCCCGAATGGCGGTGTAGAGGGTGTCAAACTGATTGCGCGCCTTTTTTAACCAGACACGATCGAACATCTCTTGTGTCATAACCCTGCAGATTCCCTGTGCTTCTTTGTGCCATCAAATAGTGCCCGACCCTGCCCCATCGAATCAAGACCAATCCAAGCCAGTTCAAGTGGATACCAGCCACCCCAACAGCAGCGGCATACTCAGTATCGCCAGTAACGTCTGGCCACTGATAATGGCGGCCATCAGAGGGGCGTCTCCCCCCAGTTGGCGGGCCAGGATATAGGCGGAAGAGGCGGTCGGCATTGCCCCCAGAATAATCAGCACATCCCGGGTCAGGCCATCGACCCCACTCAGCTGACACAGCAACAGGATAATCAGCGGTAACAGCAGCAGTTTAACAACACAGGACCAGACAAAAGCCGAAGAGGCACCCCGCAGGGCGGAGAGCTGAATGCCCGCCCCCACGGCCAACAATCCTAGCGGCAGGGCCGTTTGCCCAAGCAGCTGCATAAACAGCCCGAACGCTTGGGGCCAGGGCAGCACCAATGTGTTCCAGGCGATACCGACCAGGCAGGCGACAATCAACGGATTGGTCAGAATCTGTTTGAGCACAGCAATAAGTGAAGGCTTTTCACCATCGCCATAGAGAGCAAAGGCCGCAATACACAACAAGTTGATTGAGGGAATCATGATCGCGATAGCCACCGCCGCGACCGCCAGCCCAGAGTCGCCCAACAACTGACTGACTACCGCCAATGCGACATAGGTATTAAAACGAATCCCCCCCTGATAGACGGAGGTAAAGCGCGCCCCTTCCCAACCCAAACAGCGCTGCAACACCACCAATACCAGGGTGCCAAGGACCAGAAAACCCGCCACCAGCAGCGCTACGTTACCCAGCTCTACTGCAGAAGTGTCGGCGGTCGCCAACTTGCCCACCAATAAAGCCGGAAATAACAGATAGTAGGTCAGGCGCTCAACCTGCGGCCAAAAGCTACTACCCGGAAAGCCTTGTCGTGATAGCCACATGCCCAAAAGAATCAGGGCAAAAACCGGTAACAGCGCGGTAACCATTGACTCTCCTTTTCACGGGTACTCTGATACGTTCTGATATAAGTAGCGATATAAGTAGCGATATAAGAACTGATATAACTGCCGTCCTAAGAACTCATATATGCGCTGGGTAAATGTAGCAGTTTGGGGGCATTAAGGTCGAGACCAATGAAGTTGTTACCAAAATTGGCCGCATACGGATTTGTACAAGACCCGGCTCTTACTCGATTTTTGTGAAAGGCTGGAAAACCAATACGATCGATCAGTAGGTGCAAGGTGAATTCGAAGGTATTGGGCTGTAATTGCTATTTTAAATTGAAGGCTACGACAGCAGTTGGATCGTCGCTGTATTTTTTAAGTTTGGCATGCAAAGCAGTCTGTTTCGATGCCTGATTTTATCAAAAAACGTCGGAGTTTATGAGTTTTTCTACAGTTTCAACGCCCGGCTTTGGGGCTGGCTCGGAGCTGCGAAGCAGCGGAAAGGCAGTCCCAGCCCCGAAGGGGCGATAACAGCCGCTTGTTATGTGCCTGACTATTCAACATAGTGCTTATCTATATAGGCTTTAACACTAGACATACCTTTACCCTTAGCCTCTGAAAACTCGATCAAATCTTTTTCAATCAATTGCAGAAGCCTCTGCGCATGAGTTGTGATAGCCTTTAGTCTACCAAATAGTTTTTCTCTGGACACATTTGCATCCCATTCATCTCGGCTATGGGCGATACTTCTATGAACAAGCCAGTTTCTCTCCGACAAAAACTTATTGAGTTCTTGTTGCAGTACTTCATCATATAAGCTCGCCCCTTCACAGATTTTCATGGCTTTGCCTAGTGTATACGACCTGTGTTTTTCTAAGAGTTGATCAGCTTCTGGTTTAGTTTGTGGCGCATTGATTTTCAAGACGATTGAATGGCTAATAGCATCTTCAATGTGCTGTATTGCGCATAACGCTTCACCCACAAAACAATATAGCGACAGCTCTTGCTCTGAAGCGGACTTGATTTTGCACTTTTCGTTCTCCATAGGTCTTTAGCTAACCCCCGGATTGTTCCTTAGTATTTTCCAAAACACGGGCAGTTAACGAGGCTGTAGAAAAACGATAACCACTAAATCGATATCTACACCCTGCATTCCTTTGTTTTCGATGTCGGTTATTTAACCAAATCCATTCA
>NZ_JAKSDZ010000062.1 GCF_023509475.1 Aestuariirhabdus haliotis
TCGCACCTGTTGCTATGGACGAAGGTCTGCGTTTCGCTATCCGTGAGGGTGGTCGTACCGTAGGTGCTGGTGTTGTAGCTAAAATCGTCGAGTAAGTGTTTGTGGGAGGGTTCGCCCTCCCGTGCAGTAGGCCAGTAGTTCAATTGGTAGAGCACCGGTCTCCAAAACCGGGGGTTGGGGGTTCGATTCCCTCCTGGCCTGCCATTATTTAAGTGTGTGATTTCCGGGTGTGTTCTGTATATGGCTGCAAAATTAGAAACTGAAAACGTAAGCCGCTTTGATGGTGTTAAGTGGTTTGTGGTAGTGGCTATTGTTGTGGCTGGCGCATATGGTAATCAGTACTATTCAGACGAGTCTGTTCTGTATCGAGTGTTGGCTCTGCTGGCGTTAGCGGGTGTTGCTTTGTTTGTGGCGGCGCAGACGGCAAAAGGGCATGCGGCTCTGGTTTTGATGAAAGAGTCTAAAGCCGAGGTTCGTCGTGTTGTATGGCCAAGTCGTCAGGAAACCACGCAAACCACTCTAATTGTTGTCGCGGCAGTTTTGGTTGTAGGTTTGCTGTTGTGGGGGCTTGACTCTCTTTTGAGTTGGGCAATCAACTTGCTGATTGGGTAGGAGCACTTCGAATGAGTCAAAGATGGTATGTCGTGCACGCCTATTCTGGTTATGAGAAGCAGGTACTGCGCTCTATAAAGGAGCGTATTGAGCGGCACGAAATGCAGGATCAGTTTGGTGAGGTCCTGGTTCCTGTTGAGGAAGTGGTTGAAATGCGGGGTGGGCAGAAGCGGAAGAGTGAGCGTAAGTTTTTCCCTGGTTATGTTCTCGTGCAGATGGAAATGAATGATGACACCTGGCACCTTATTAAGGATACGCCGCGTGTAATGGGCTTTATTGGAGGTACCGCTGACAAGCCGGCACCAATTACTGAGCGTGAAGCCAATGCGATTCTTCAGCGTGTTGAGGATGGTAGCGAGAAGCCCAAGCCTAAGACCCTGTTTGAGCCAGGTGAAATGGTGCGTGTTATTGATGGGCCGTTTGCTGACTTTAATGGCGTTGTTGAGCAAGTAAATTATGAGAAGAGCAGGCTGCATGTGGCAGTTTTGATCTTCGGTCGCTCTACTCCGGTAGAGCTGGAATTTGGCCAGGTAGAAAAAGGCTAGAATTCCTTGAGAGTTGTGTACCCTGCACCGCTGTAGCGATGCGGGGTTGTGTCGTCTGATGCGAGTCGGACGTTTTAACGGGGAGCCGTAAGGCGTTTGCACCCATTGTTGAGGTAATTATGGCTAAGAAAATCGAAGCTTATATCAAACTGCAGGTTGCTGCAGGTCAAGCAAACCCGAGTCCACCCGTTGGTCCTGCTTTGGGTCAGCACGGTGTAAACATCATGGAATTCTGCAAGGCGTTTAACGCCCAGACTCAAGGTGTTGAGCCTGGATTGCCAATTCCGGTTGTTATTACAGTATACGGCGACCGCAGCTTTACTTTTGAAACCAAAACGCCACCTGCAGCCGTTCTTCTGCTGAAAGCCGCCAAGCTGAAAAAAGGTTCCGGCCGTCCTAATACCGAGAAGGTAGGAACTGTGAACCGTGAACAGCTCGAAGAAATTGCTAAAACCAAAGAACCTGATTTGACGGCAGCAGATATGGATGCTGCTGTGCGCACCATCGCCGGTACTGCTCGCAGCATGGGCCTTAACGTGGAGGGTGTGTAAATGACCAAGCTAACTAAGCGCGCTAAGGTTATCGCAGAGAAAGTTGACGTAACCAAGCAATACCCTCTGAGCGATGCAGTTGCTCTGTTGTCCGAGCTTTCTACTGTAAAGTTCAAGGAATCTGTTGATGTATCCGTAAATCTGGGCGTTGACCCACGTAAATCGGACCAGGTTGTTCGCGGTGCTACTGTACTGCCTGCGGGTACTGGTAAAGATGTACGTGTAGCTGTTTTTACTCAAGGCGCTAACGCTGATGCCGCAAAAGAAGCCGGCGCAGACATTGTTGGTATGGATGATCTTGCCGAGCAGGTTAAAGGCGGAAATCTGGACTTTGACGTCGTGATCGCCTCTCCGGATGCGATGCGGGTTGTGGGTATGCTGGGACAGATTCTTGGTCCGCGTGGCCTGATGCCTAACCCTAAAGTCGGTACTGTAACGCCTGACGTTGCGACGGCTGTTCGCAACGCCAAGGCTGGTCAGGTTCGCTACCGTACTGATAAGAACGGCATTATTCATGCTGGCATCGGTAAGGTTGGTTTCGAAGCTGACGCTATCAAACAAAACCTGGAGTCGTTGCTGGTTGACTTGAAAAAGACCAAGCCTGCATCTGCCAAAGGTATTTATGTGAAGAAAATCACCCTGTCCACCACCATGGGCCCGGGTCTGGTGATCGACCAGTCTTCACTGGAGTTTTAATTACCGCCCTTTGGGCTGTAATCAATCTTTGGGACTCCCGCCTTGTGCGGGAGCTGTCAAAGACCGCAGGTGCCGAAAGGCTTAATGGAATGCCTGCGCAGATGGTGTGACCCCGATTCAGAATTCTGAGTTGCCACACACCAAGTGGATGATCCGCAAGGATCTTTGTTAAACCAACTGGAGTAAATCCGTGGCTTTAGGACTAGAAGACAAAAAAGCGATTGTTGCCGAAGTCCAGGAAGCTGCTAAAGGTGCTTTGTCAGCGGTTGTTGCCGATTCTCGTGGCGTAACCGTTTCTGATATGACTGCATTGCGTGCACAGGCGCGTGAGAACGGCGTTTGGTTAAAAGTCGTTCGTAACACCCTGGCTCGCCGCGCAGTAGAAGGCACTGACTACGAATGCCTCGTAGAGACATTCGTTGGTCCTACTTTGATTGCGTTTTCTAATGAGCATCCCGGCGCCGCTGCACGCGTGCTGTCCGATTTTGCGAAAGGGAACGACAACTTCGAAGTAAAAGCAGCAGCTTTTGAAGGCGAATTGGCTGAAGTGGCGATGTTAGCCAAACTGCCAACTTACGACGAAGCGATCGCACGTTTGATGAGCGTGATGAAAGAAGCAGCAGCAGGAAAGCTGGTTCGTACCATTGCCGCCATCCGCGACCAGAAAGAAGAGCAGGCTGCCTAATTATCCCTTGTGGAATGGCAGCATGAAGCAGATTAACGAGCGTAAAGCTCAATACATTTAGGAATAGAGAAATGGCTCTTACTAAAGACGATATCATCAACGCTGTTGCAGAAATGTCTGTTAAAGACGTTGTTGAACTGATTGAAGCAATGGAAGAAAAGTTCGGTGTTAGCGCTGCGGCTGCAGTTGCTGTTGCCGGTGGTGGCGACGCTGGCGGTGCTGCTGCTGAAGAGAAGACCGAGTTTGACGTGGTTCTGACCGCCGTTGGCGACAAGAAAGTTAACGTCATCAAGGCCGTTCGTGCTATCACTGGCCTTGGCTTGAAAGAAGCCAAGGGCATGGTAGACGGCGCTCCTTCTACTGTGAAAGAAGGCGCTAGCAAGGACGACGCTGAAGAAGCTAAGAAGCAGCTTGAAGAAGCAGGTGCTCAGGTAGAGATCAAGTAATCGCTTGTGATCACCAACAGCCTGATTTTTTGATGAGTGCTGATGGCTGGTGCCCTTTGGGGCGCCGGCCTTTTTCCGTTGTAAGTCCAGTGATAATACTGGAGTTGCTTCGGGCCCTTAAAGGGCAGAACGACTGTAACGATTTTGGGACGATACTTCGTCCTTTCTAGAAGTTCGACGGTCCAATGGCGTGATCTGTTCGAGCTGATTCGCTAGGTGGCTAAGCTGGGGAACACTGATGGCTTACTCGTACACTGAGAAAAAACGTATCCGCAAGGATTTCAGCAAACTGCCGCACGTTATGGACGTGCCTTACTTGCTGGCGATCCAGTTGGATTCCTATCGCAATTTTTTACAAACCGGTGTCTCCCAGGAGGGGATGGCCGAACGTGGTTTGCATGCCGCATTCAAAACCGTGTTTCCTATTGTCAGCTATTCGGGCAGCGCTGCGCTTGAATATGTTGGCTATCGTTTGGGTGAGCCGGTATTTGATGTCAAGGAGTGTCAGCTCCGTGGTGTGACCTACTCTGCTCCGCTGCGCGTGAAAGTTCGCCTTATCATTTACGATAAGGAGTCTTCCAACAAAGCGATCAAGGACATTAAAGAGCAGGAAGTGTACATGGGGGAAATTCCCCTGATGACCGAAAACGGCACCTTCGTTATTAATGGTACCGAGCGGGTTATCGTATCGCAGCTGCATCGTTCTCCTGGTGTATTCTTCAGCCATGACAGTGGTAAAACCCACTCTTCCGGTAAGCTTTTATACAACGCGCGTGTGATTCCTTACCGTGGTTCCTGGCTCGATTTCGAATTCGATCCCAAAGACCTCGTTTTCGCTCGTATCGATCGTCGTCGTAAATTACCTGCGACAGTATTACTGCGTGCGCTGGGATTGTCTTCTGAAGAAATCTTGCAGATCTTCTTCGATACCACCAGCTTCCAGTTGACCGAAGATGGTGTCAGCATGGCGCTGGTACCCGAGCGTATGCGCGGCGAAGCAGCCAGCTTCGATATTAAAGACAAAACCGGTAAGGTCATTGTCGAGCAAGGCCGCCGTGTTACGGCTCGCCACATTAGCCAGTTGGCCAAGGCCAAGATGGATACTCTGGACGCGCCAGTCGAGTACTTGCTGGGCAAGCGTCTGGCTCGCGGAGTGGTTGATAAAGCCAGCGGCGAAATCCTTTTCGAATGCAATACAGAGATCACTCTGGAAGTGCTCGAAGAGCTGCGCGAAAAGAGCGTTATTGATCTTGAAGTGCTTTACACCAACGAGCTGGATTGTGGACCGTTCATCTCCGATACATTGGCTGCTGATACCACCACCAACCAGCTTGAAGCGTTGGTAGAAATCTATCGCATGATGCGTCCCGGTGAGCCGCCAACCAAGGAAGCCGCCGAAGCGCTGTTTGGCAATCTGTTCTTCAGCAGCGATCGCTACGACCTGTCCGGCGTTGGCCGGATGAAGTTTAATCGCCGTATTGGTCGCGATTCCGATACCGGTGCGGGTGTGCTCGATAACGATGACGTGATTGCTGTGCTCAAGACTCTGGTCGATATTCGTAACGGCAAGGGTATTGTCGACGATATTGATCACCTGGGTAACCGTCGTATTCGTTCGGTTGGTGAGATGGCTGAAAACCAGTTCCGTGTGGGACTGGTGCGTGTTGAGCGTGCGGTTAAAGAGCGCTTGAGCATGGCAGAATCCGAAGGCTTGATGCCTCAGGATCTGATCAATGCCAAGCCTGTTGCGGCTGCCGTGAAAGAGTTCTTTGGCTCCAGCCAGCTGTCCCAGTTTATGGATCAGAACAACCCCTTGTCCGAGATCACGCACAAGCGTCGTGTCTCTGCATTGGGCCCAGGTGGTTTGACCCGTGAACGAGCCGGTTTTGAAGTGCGAGACGTACATCCAACCCATTATGGTCGTGTGTGCCCTATCGAAACGCCTGAAGGTCCAAACATCGGACTGATTAACTCTTTGGCGAGTTATGCCCGCACTAACGAGTATGGCTTTTTGGAAAGCCCTTACCGTAAAGTCGTTGATGGCGTAGTCACCGAAGAGATTCATTACCTGTCTGCTATTGAAGAAGCGGAATTTGTTATCGCCCAGGCCAATGCGGTACTGGATGAGAAAGGTAAGCTTGCCGATGAAATGGTAAGTGTTCGTCATCTTAACGAATTCACCTTTATGACACCTGATCGCGTTAACTACATGGACGTTTCTCCACGTCAGGTAGTTTCCGTGGCGGCGTCCTTGATTCCTTTCCTCGAGCACGATGATGCTAACCGTGCCTTGATGGGATCAAACATGCAGCGTCAGGCCGTGCCTACTCTGCGTTCCCAGAAGCCTCTGGTAGGTACCGGTATCGAGCGCGCTGTGGCGACTGACTCCGGTGTTTGCGTCGTGGCCAAGAGTGGTGGTGTGATCGAGTTTGTTGATGCCAGTCGCATCGTGGTTCGTGTTGACGCTTCCGAGATTCAGGCCGGTGAAGCCGGTGTTGATATCTACAACCTGACCAAGTACACCCGTTCAAACCAAAACACCTGTATTAACCAGCGTCCACTGGTGAAAGCCGGTGACAAGGTTGCGCGCGGTGATGTATTGGCTGATGGTCCTTCTGTTGACTTGGGTGAGTTGGCGTTGGGTCAAAACATGCGTATCGCATTTATGACCTGGAACGGTTTCAACTTTGAGGATTCTATTCTCGTTTCCGAGCGTGTGGTGCAAGAAGATCGTTTCACCACGATTCACATTCAGGAGCTGACCTGTGTGGCGCGGGAAACCAAGCTGGGATCGGAAGAGATTACAGCGGATATTCCTAACGTCGGTGAGCACGCCCTGAACAAGCTGGACGAGTCCGGTATTGTTTATGTCGGTGCAGAAGTTGAAGCCGGCGATATTCTGGTGGGTAAGGTGACACCTAAGGGTGAGACTCAGCTGACGCCGGAAGAAAAGCTGCTGCGTGCCATCTTTGGTGAGAAGGCGTCCGACGTTAAGGATACTTCCTTGCGTGTACCAACTTCGGTCAAGGGTACCGTGATCGATGTCCAGGTATTTACTCGCGATGGCGTCGAAAAGGACCAGCGTGCGGTTTCTATCGAAAAGACCCAGCTCGACGAGGTTCGCAAAGACCTTAACGACGAATATCGCATTGTTGAGCAAGCAACCTACGAGCGTCTACAGGACAGTCTGGTTGGCCAGAAGGTTAACGGCGGCCCTGACTTGAAGAAAGGGGATACCCTGACGCAGGAATACCTCGAAGGTCTTGAGCGAGGTCAGTGGTTTAAGCTGCGTTTGGCCGACGAATCGTTGAACGAGGTTCTTGAACTGGCCGAATCGCAGCTTAATGAACGTCGTGAAAAGCTGGATGAGCGCTTCGAAGACAAGAAGAAGAAGCTGCAAACTGGCGATGACCTGGCACCGGGCGTACAGAAAATTGTCAAGGTATACCTTGCGATCAAACGTCGTATCCAGCCGGGTGACAAGATGGCGGGTCGTCACGGTAACAAGGGTGTTATCTCGGTCATTATGCCGGTTGAGGATATGCCTCACGATGAGCATGGTGAGCCGGTTGATATCGTATTGAACCCATTGGGTGTGCCGTCTCGTATGAACGTGGGTCAGATTCTTGAAACTCATCTGGGCATGGCTGCCAAAGGCCTTGGTCGCAAGATCAACGAAATGGTTGAAGCTCAGAAAGGCGTTGCCGAGATCCGCAAGTTCCTCGACAAGATCTACAACGGTGTTGGTGGTCGTGACGAGAACCTTGATGAGCTCAGCGATGCTGAAATTATCGATCTGGCGCGTAACCTTGCCGATGGTGTGCCGATGGCAACGCAAGTCTTTGATGGTGCTCGTGAGAGTGAAATCAAGGAACTGTTGACCCTGGCAGGTATTCCGGATTCCGGGCAGTTAAGCCTGTTTGACGGCCGTACTGGTGATCAATTCGATCGTCCTGTGACCGTTGGTTACATGTACATGTTGAAGTTGAACCACCTGGTAGACGACAAGATGCACGCCCGTTCTACTGGTTCCTACAGCTTGGTTACTCAGCAGCCGCTGGGTGGTAAAGCGCAGTTTGGTGGCCAGCGCTTCGGTGAGATGGAGGTGTGGGCGCTTGAATCTTATGGCGCAGCTTATACCTTGCAGGAGATGCTCACCGTCAAGTCGGATGACGTCAACGGTCGTACCAAGATGTATAAAAACATCGTGGACGGCGATCATCGGATGGAACCTGGCATGCCTGAGTCCTTCAACGTTCTGGTGAAAGAGATTCGGTCTCTTGGCATCGATATCGAACTGGAAACCGAGTAAGCAGCTAAGCGCGGGGAGCTGTCACTGAACCGACAGCTCTTTAGCCAACCCCGCGAGGAGATACGATCTTGAAAGATTTATTGAATCTACTGAAAAACCAGGGACAGACCGAAGAGTTCGACTCGATTCGAATCTCCCTGGCATCACCGGAAATGATCCGTTCCTGGTCCTTTGGTGAGGTCAAGAAGCCGGAAACCATTAACTATCGTACGTTCAAACCTGAGCGTGACGGTCTGTTTTGCGCCAAAATTTTTGGTCCGGTAAAAGACTACGAATGCCTGTGTGGTAAGTACAAGCGTCTTAAGCATCGCGGTGTCATCTGTGAGAAATGTGGCGTTGAAGTTGCTCTGGCTAAAGTGCGTCGTGAGCGCATGGGTCACATCGAGCTGGCCAGCCCGGTGGCTCACATCTGGTTCCTGAAATCATTGCCGTCCCGTATCGGCATGATGCTGGATATGACCCTGCGTGATATCGAGCGTGTGCTGTACTTCGAATCCTATGTTGTTGTTGATCCGGGTATGACCAGCCTCGAGCAAGGTCAGATGATGAACGACGAGGAGTACTACGAGGCGCTGGAAGAGTTCGGCGATGACTTCGAGGCCAAGATGGGTGCCGAAGCCGTTCAGGCCCTGCTGGGTGATATGAGTCTCGAAGACGAGATTGCACGCCTACGTGAAGAGATTCCTGCGACCAGCTCCGAAACCAAGATCAAGAAGCTGAGCAAGCGTCTGAAATTGATCGAGGCGTTCCACAACTCGGGCAACAATCCTGAGTGGATGGTGCTGAAAGTACTGCCGGTTCTACCGCCCGATCTGCGTCCTCTGGTGCCTCTGGACGGTGGTCGTTTTGCGACTTCCGACCTGAACGATCTGTACCGTCGTGTGATCAACCGTAACAACCGACTCAAGCGTCTGCTGGATCTGAGTGCGCCTGATATCATCGTGCGTAACGAGAAGCGTATGCTGCAGGAGTCTGTCGATGCGTTGCTGGATAACGGTCGTCGCGGTCGTGCTATCACCGGTTCCAATAAGCGTCCATTGAAATCCCTTGCCGATATGATCAAGGGCAAGCAGGGTCGTTTCCGTCAGAACCTGCTCGGTAAGCGCGTCGACTACTCCGGTCGTTCCGTTATCGTGGTTGGCCCAACCTTGCGTTTGCATCAGTGTGGCCTGCCCAAGAAAATGGCGCTGGAACTGTTCAAGCCGTTCATCTTCGGCAAGCTGGAGGCTCGTGGTGCAGCGACTACGATCAAAGCCGCCAAGAAGATGGTTGAGCGTGAAGAGGGTTTGGTGTGGGATATCCTTGATGAGGTTATCCGTGAGCATCCGGTCCTGCTGAACCGTGCACCTACCTTGCACCGTTTGGGTATTCAGGCGTTTGAGCCGGTACTGGTTGAAGGTAAGGCCATTCAGTTGCACCCATTGGTGTGTGCGGCCTATAACGCCGACTTCGATGGTGACCAGATGGCGGTTCACGTACCGCTGACCATTGAAGCGCAGCTCGAAGCTCGTGCGTTGATGATGTCAACCAATAACATCCTGGCACCGGCCAGTGGCGAGCCAATTATCGTACCGTCGCAGGACGTGGTCTTGGGTCTGTACTACATGACTCGTGAACGCATCAATGCGAAAGGCGAAGGCCTGGTGTTTGCCGATATCAAGGAAGCGCAGCGCGCTTACCGTACGGGTCATGCCGAGTTACATACTCGCTGTAAGGTTCGTGTAAACGAAGTGATCATCGATAAAGAAGGCAACAAGGAAGCCAAACTGCAGTTGGTAGAAACCACTGTCGGTCGTGCCCTTTTGTTTGATATTTGCCCGGATGGTATCGCTTACGAGCTGATTAACCAGCCCATGAAGAAGAAGGCGATCTCTAACCTGATCAACACCTGCTATCGCGATGTGGGCTTGAAAGAGACGGTTATCTTCGCTGACCAGTTGATGTACACCGGTTTTGCGTATGCAACCAAATCGGGTACATCGATTGGTGTAAACGACTTTGTTATTCCTGACGAAAAGGATCAGATCATCGAGGACGCCTCTGAAGAGGTGCGCGAAATCGAAGAGCAGTTCCGTAATGGCCTGGTAACTCAGGGTGAAAAATACAACAAGGTTATCGATATCTGGTCACGAGCCAACGAGCTGGTTGCCAAGAAGATGATGGATAACCTGGGTAGCGATACCGTGGTCAACCGTGAAGGCAAGAAGGAGGAGCAGGAATCCTTCAACTCGGTCTACATTATGGCGGATTCCGGTGCGCGGGGTAGTGCCGCCCAGATTCGTCAGCTGGCCGGTATGCGTGGCCTGATGGCGAAGCCGGATGGCTCCATTATCGAAACCCCGATTACTGCAAACTTCCGTGAAGGCTTGAACGTACTGCAGTACTTTATCTCGACTCACGGTGCTCGTAAGGGTCTGGCCGATACCGCCTTGAAGACAGCGAACTCCGGTTACCTGACCCGTCGTCTCGTGGATGTAGCCCAGGATCTGGTGGTTACCGAAGATGATTGCGGTACTGATCAGGGTCTATGGATGGCTCCTCACATCGAAGGTGGTGATGTGGTTGAGCCGTTGGGTGAGCGAATTCTGGGTCGTGTGGTTGCCCAGGATGTGATCAAGCCTGGCACCGACGACGAGGTGGCGGTTACGGCCGGTACTCTGATCGACGAAGCCTGGGTAACTCGCCTCGAGGCGATGAACGTTGATGAGATGCTGGTGCGCTCTTCCATCACCTGTGAAACTCGCCATGGCGTGTGTTCCAAGTGTTATGGTCGCGACCTGGGTCGTGGTCATCAGGTTAACAGTGGTGAGGCGGTTGGTGTTATCGCTGCCCAGTCAATCGGTGAGCCGGGTACCCAGCTGACAATGCGTACCTTCCACATCGGTGGTGCGGCGTCGCGGACCTCGGCTGCTGACAGCATTCAGGTGAAAAATGGCGGCGCCTTGCGCTTGCACAACCTGAAAACGGTTGAGCGTAAAGACGGTTCCCTGGTGGCGGTTTCTCGTTCCGGTGAGCTGGCGGTGGCTGATGAGTTTGGTCGTGAGCGTGAGCGTTACAAGCTGCCTTATGGTGCCAATATCCTTTGCCAGGATGGTGCTGACGTGGCTGCCGGTGACATCGTTGCCAAATGGGATCCGCACACGCACCCCATTATTACTGAGATCGCTGGTAAGGTCGCTCTGTCCGGAATGGAAGAAGGCATTACCGTTAAGAAGCAGACGGATGAGTTGACCGGTCTGTCCAACATCGAGGTTCTGGATCCCAAGGATCGTCCAGCTGCCGGTAAGGATATTCGCCCTGCCGTTGGCCTGGTCGATGACGAGGGCAATGAACTCAAGTTGGCCGATACCAATACTCCGGCGCAGTACTTCCTGCCTTCCAACGCCTTGCTGAACCTGAACGATGGTTCACAGCTGGAAGTGGGTGATGTTATTGCCCGTATTCCTCAGCAGAGCTCAGGTAACAAGGATATTACCGGTGGTCTGCCTCGCGTTGCTGACCTGTTCGAGGCGCGTAAGCCGAAAGAGTCTTCCATCCTCGCTGAAATCAGCGGTATGGTCAGCTTCGGTAAAGAGACCAAGGGTAAGAAGCGTCTGGTGATCACGCCGACCGATGGCAGCGATCCTTATGAGGAGCTGATCCATAAGTGGCGTCATCTCAACGTGTTTGAGGGTGAGAAAGTGGTCAAGGGTGAGGTTATCTCTGATGGCCCATCTAACCCGCACGATATCCTGCGTTTGTTGGGTATCAGCGAGCTGGCCAAATACATCGTTAACGAGATCCAGGACGTTTACCGTCTACAGGGTGTAAAGATTAACGATAAGCACATCGAAACCATTCTGCGTCAAATGCTGCGTAAGATTGAAATTACCGATACCGGTGATTCCAGCTTTATTCGCGGTGACCAGGTTGAGTACGTGCGCTTCCTCGAGCACAACGAAGCATTGGAAACAGAGGGTAAGATTCCGGCCAAAGGCGAGCGAGTATTGCTGGGTATTACCAAGGCGTCGCTGGCGACCGAGTCCTTTATCTCGGCCGCTTCTTTCCAGGAAACTACTCGCGTATTGACCGAAGCGGCAGTGACTGGCAAGCGCGATTTCTTGCGAGGCCTGAAGGAGAACGTTGTGGTGGGTCGACTGATTCCTGCGGGAACCGGTCTGGCGTATCACAAGGACCGTCGTCTCAAGCGTCTGGAAGAAAGTGCGGCTAGCACTGGTACCGCCAGCGTAAGTTTGAGCGATGTTGAGCAGGCATTGAGCGAGGCTCTGAACTCAAGCGACAGCTAAGTTCTAATCGCTATAAAAAAGTAGTGAAGAATAGCCCGGGCCGTTTAGATAGCGGATTCCGGGCTTTCTCTTGACTCGGGTGGGCGCGATCTATAAAATCTCGCGTCCTTTAACATGGCTGAATTTCTATTTGGTCAGTTTTAATGGGCTCTGGCCCCTATTTGTTAACTAGTGGAGTTTGCTTACATGGCAACTATTAACCAGTTGGTTCGTAAGCCGCGTAAACGCAAAGTCGCGAAGAGTGACGTTCCAGCGCTGCAGGCTTGCCCTCAGCGTCGTGGCGTTTGTACTCGCGTCTATACAACTACCCCAAAGAAGCCGAACTCTGCGCTTCGTAAGGTATGTCGTGTGCGTTTAACCAACGGCTTCGAAGTAACCTCGTACATTGGTGGTGAAGGCCACAACCTGCAAGAGCACAGTGTTGTTCTTATTCGCGGCGGTCGTGTAAAAGACTTGCCGGGTGTACGTTATCACACCGTTCGCGGCAGCCTGGATACCCAGGGTGTAAACGACCGTAAGCAAGGTCGTTCCAAGTACGGTACCAAGCGTCCGAAGTAATTTTTATCTGTTGATAAGAGTAAGGCTGAGCGTCGCCGGCAACGGCTGTTCTCAGGCCAGACCTGAAGACCTACATTTTTTAGAGGGCTTATCATGCCAAGAAGAAGAGTCATCGCTAAGCGCGAAGTTCTCCCGGATCCAAAGTACGGGAACCAAACGCTAGCCAAGTTTATTAACCACGTAATGATCAGTGGTAAAAAATCTGTTGCAGAGCGCATTGTTTATGGCGCGCTGGACAAGGTTGCCGAGCGCTCCAAGGGAGATGCTCTGGAGCTGTTTGAAAAGGCGCTGGAATCCATTGCGCCTATGGTAGAGGTTAAATCCCGCCGTGTTGGTGGTGCAACCTACCAGGTACCGGTTGAGGTTCGTCCTTCCCGTCGTACCGCTCTGGCTATGCGCTGGTTGGTGGATTACTCCCGTAAGCGCGGTGAGAAATCCATGGCGTTGCGTCTGGCTGGTGAGATTGCTGATGCGGCCGAAGGTAAGGGTGCAGCGGTTAAGAAGCGTGAAGACGTTCACCGTATGGCTGAGGCTAACAAGGCCTTCTCTCACTACCGTTTCTAATTTTTCGAGGATAATCTCGTGGCTCGTAAAACCCCTATTGCCCGATATCGTAATATCGGTATCTGTGCGCACGTTGATGCGGGAAAGACAACCACTACAGAGCGTGTGTTGTTCTACACCGGAATGTCTCACAAGATTGGTGAGGTTCACGACGGTGCGGCAACCATGGACTGGATGGAGCAGGAGCAGGAGCGTGGTATTACTATCACCTCTGCGGCAACTACCTGTTTCTGGAGTGGCATGGATAAGCAGTTTCAGGACCACCGCGTTAACATCATCGACACCCCTGGGCACGTTGACTTTACCATCGAGGTAGAGCGTTCGTTGCGTGTGCTGGATGGTGCGGTTGTGGTTCTTTGTGGTTCGTCTGGTGTTCAGCCTCAGACTGAGACCGTTTGGCGTCAGGCCAACAAGTACGCCGTTCCGCGCATGGTGTTCGTTAACAAGATGGACCGTGCCGGTGCCGATTACAAGATGGTTGTCAGCCAGCTCAAGGAGCGTCTGGGTGCTGTTGCGGTTCCCCTGCAGATGACCATTGGCGCTGAAGATGAGTTCAAAGGTGTTGTCGATCTCGTGAAGATGAAATCTATCATCTGGAGCGAAGACGATATGGGCACCACATTCGAGTACGGCGACATCCCTGCTGATTTGCAGGATGAGTGTGAAGCCATGCACGAAGAGCTTGTCGAAGCTGCTGCAGAAGCGACCGAAGAGTTGATGGAGAAGTATCTCGAGGACGGTGAGCTGTCTGAAGAGGAGATCAAGGCGGGCATTCGTGCGCGTACCCTGGCTAACGAGATTGTTCCTGTATTGGGTGGATCTGCGTTTAAGAACAAGGGTGTGCAGGCGGTATTGGACGCAGTGATCGAATACATGCCTTCTCCTGAAGAAGTAAAGGCGATCGAAGGTACACTCGACGATGGTGAGACTGTCGAAGAGCGTGGTGCCGACGACAAGGCACCTTTTGCTGCGTTGGCATTCAAGATTGCTACCGACCCCTTTGTTGGTAACCTGACCTTTATGCGCGTGTACTCCGGTACCTTGAATTCCGGTGACTCCGTATATAACCCGGTTAAGTCCAAGAAAGAGCGTATCGGTCGTATGGTGCAGATGCACGCTAACAACCGTGAAGAGATCAAAGAGGTTCTGGCGGGCGATATCGCTGCTGCAATTGGCCTTAAGGATGTCACCACGGGTGATACGCTTTGTGCGCTGGATTCTCATATTACGCTGGAGCGTATGGAGTTCCCGGAGCCGGTAATCTCTGTTGCGGTTGAGCCGAAATCCAAAGCGGATCAGGAAAAGATGGGCATCGCACTGGGCAAGTTGGCTCAGGAAGATCCTTCGTTCCGTGTTGAAACCGACGAAGAGTCCGGTCAGACCATCATCTCAGGAATGGGTGAGCTTCACCTTGATATCCTGGTTGATCGTATGCGTCGTGAGTTCAGTGTTGAGGCCAACATTGGTAAGCCGCGCGTTGCTTATCGCGAGAAGATCAAGGGTACTGTCGATGCAAACCACAAGTTTGCGCGTCAGTCCGGTGGTCGCGGTCAGTACGGTCACGTTGTTATCGAATTCTCTCCATCCGAAGAGGAAGGTCTCGAGTTCGTTAACGAGATCGTGGGCGGTACGATTCCGAAGGAATACATCCCTGCTATCGAAAAAGGCATTGCCGAGCAGATGCAGAATGGTGTGATTGCGGGTTATCCGTTGCTGGGTCTGAAAGCTCGTCTGTACGATGGCTCCTTCCACGAAGTCGACTCGAATGAGATGGCGTTTAAAATTGCCGCATCTCAGGCTCTGAAGAAGTATGCGCCGGAAGCTAAGCCTGTGCTGCTTGAGCCAATGATGAAGGTCGAAGTGGTAACGCCTGAAGATTACATGGGTGACGTTATGGGTGACCTGAACCGTCGTCGTGGTCTTGTGCAGGGTATGGAAGACAGCACTTCCGGAAAGATTATCAATGCTCAGGTGCCATTGGGTGAAATGTTTGGTTACGCAACCGATTTGCGTTCCGCTACCCAGGGTCGTGCAACTTACTCCATGGAGTTTGAAATGTACGCCGAGGCGCCCGCTAGTATCGCGGAAGCGGTCAGCAAGCAAGCTTGATTTTTGATTAAAACTTTTTAAGAAAGGTATATTTAGCAATGGCTAAGGAAACTTTTGAGCGTAATAAGCCCCACGTAAACGTGGGTACTATCGGTCACGTTGACCACGGTAAAACTACTCTGACAGCTGCTCT
>NZ_JAKSDZ010000063.1 GCF_023509475.1 Aestuariirhabdus haliotis
TGTTCAGGTCTCGACATGAACGGCGAGCTTCGCCTTGATAAAAACCATTTTAGGATCCGCAGAGATCTATCCGAATTAATCAGAGGTGCCTTAAGGTGATTTTGATTTATTGTCCGGATCAGATGAAATTGGTTTGTTTGATGAAATCTGGTTGTGGGATTTTACATAGTTGGCTGGCGTCATGCCTACCGCTGTACGAAATGCATTGATAAAGTTGGAAGCGTGCCGATAGCCTGTACGGTACGCCACTTCATTGACTGACAGCTTATCACTTATTAGTAATTGCTTGGCCAGCTCCAGACGACGTAATTTCAGATAGGAAAATGCCGTTACACCATAGCGATCTTTAAATTTTCGTTGTAAAGAACTGCTGCTAAAACCCAGCTTGGAGGCGATATCCCGAAGCGAATAATCAGTGTCCAGGTATTGCTCAAGTTTCTTGATCAGGGAGGTGTCTTCAAATGTTCGCTTGGTGGTGGTTCGAGGAGATTGTGTGACCTGCAAGTGTTTGAGGCTGCCCTGGAGGCAATCCGATAAAAGTTCAATCGCCAGATGTTCAACGGTGAGCTGGGTTAGGAAATTATTACTGGTCGGTAAGCGAACCAGAGACCCAGCTTTAACCTGAGTGTTGTTGTCAGGCAACCAGGTGAAAACCTGCTGGTCGCGAAACAGATTATCCATGGTTGCTCGATCGCTTTCAGACTGGCAGCGCTGCATCAGCCAGTCCCTTTCCACAAAAAGGTTGAGCTTGTGTATCCGCATGCCGCATTTGGTGTGGCGAGTCAGCATTTCCCTGCTGTTGTTAATAATTACGGAGCAAGAAACGGCGTTGTCGTTACCTGGATCGGAGCCAATGGTGTATTGCTGACCGGAAAAGCAGAAATCAATGCAGCCATCAAAAACAAAGTTAAAACTGATGCCCGGTGGTAACTCAATAGAGGTGTGGGTTGTCTGCTCTTCAACGACATGACTGGTGTGCATTGTCAGACCTTTTTGCAGAGTGAAATGACAATACTCTCCCACCATTAAGGGTGATTGATCGTTGGTGATGGTTTGGGGAACAGCAAACCCCAAAGCGGCATTCAGCGGTTGAATATCTTCAAGGTAGATTTTCTTGGGACATACGCAATCGGAAGCGGCTTCCTGCCGCTGGCAGGGTGTCGCATTGGCCGTGTTGCTGTTGAGTTGACGCTGAATCATAACAATTTGCACTCACTTAATAATTATTGGTCAGCCTAGGGTTGGGCAACTCATGATACCATAAATAAGAATCATTCGTATTAAGTATGGGTGCGTTGTTTTCCATAATTCAGGGGAAGATTGTTGTATGTTGAGGTCTCAATCAGTATTCAAGCTCAGTTGTCTCGCGCTTTCAGTGGCTATGGTGAATTCGGCACTGGCAGAGGATAAGCAGGTTAAGTCAGAAGAGGCTGCTCAGGAAACAGTCACCGTCTGGGGCACGGAAATACAAAGCACCTCGTTGAATTTAACGAGCGATGATATTCAGATGCGCCAGGCGGATCATCTGAGCGATCTGTTACGCATTATTCCGGGGGTGGATGTCGGTGGGGCGCATTCACTTAATCAAAGAATAACGATCCGAAGCATGGATGATAAAGACCTCCGGATAACCATCGATGGTGCCAATCAAAATACCTACATGTACCACCATATGGGTAATCTGCAAATTCATGCGGATATATTGCAATCGGCAGAAATCAAGGTTGGTAAAACCTCGGTCATCGATGGCGGTCTAGGGGGCGTCGTTAATTTTAAAACCAAGTCTGCAAGAAACCTGCTCCGGCCAGGAGAAGAGTGGGGAGGAATAGCACGCGCCACCTATGAAGATAACAAGTCGAAGGCGGTATCGGGTACGGCCTATGGCCAGATAACGGAGCGCCTGGACCTATTGGCGTATTACAACTTTGTAGACCGGGATAACTTCGAAGTTGGCGAAGGCAAGATCAAGGATGAAAATGGCAACAAGATACCTGGCACCAATGGCACGGTTAAGGGTTTGGATGGAGAAGTCAAAGATGCCCTGATCAAGACAGGCTTCGACATCAGTGACAATCAACGAATAAAGTTCGGTTTTGAACGGTATGAAGATGAAGGTGACTATAGCTATAGACCGGATATGGGATTAACTACGGATCTCATTATTGCTGAAAGATTAGGGATTGATCTGACCTACCCCACTGAATTTACTCGTGATACCTACACCCTGAACTATGATGCCGAATTTGACGCAACGATCATAGAAGCCAGCTTGTTTCTTAATGAAAGTGAGCTGGAACGGGATGAAAGTGGATTATATAACTGGCGGCCCGAGTTTGCCGGGACGGTCAAAGGGGAAGCGGATAATTTCGGCTATCGAGTATTGGCGAACACAATGTTCGATTTTGGCTTTGACCAGAGTCTGAAATATGGCCTTGAAATGATCCAGTACGATACGGAATATCATTTTAAAAGTGATGATCTTGCGATCGCCCCAGATAGACGCTCAAAAGAAGATGCGGATAATTATGCCCTGTTTGTCGAAAATGATATCAGTATTACGAATGATTTGAATCTGATTCTAGGGGTTCGGTATGACGATTACAGTATCGATTCTACTGTGGTTGATAAAAGTTATGATGAAACAACCTACGGTTGGGGGTTGGATTATTCGCCCACGGATAATCTGCGTATTAAGGCTTCGCAAACCCAGTTATTCAAAGGGCCGGAAATTGGAGAAGTTTTCGTAGGGGCCGGCTTATACGATACGCCTAATCCAGACATAAAAGCAGAAACCGGGGTCAATAGTGAGTTGAGTGTTGGATTTGAAGACCAGGTTTTGGGGTCCGATAGATTTACCGCGGGTATAACCCTGTTTAAAACAGAAATTGACGATTACATCTATGACAATACCATTAATCGAAACACCAAAAGCAATGTCGGTGATATGGAAATCACCGGTTACGAAGCCTACCTGGGTTACGATTTAGGGCCGTTGAAAGTCTTGGTGACCTATTCAAAGGCTGATAGTGAACTGGATGCCTTTGAACGTTTTTCCGAATTTGACGGAGCACGTCTGGACAGAGAGCAAGGCGATACCATTAGCCTGATCGTAGATTACGAAATGAACCCTGAGACAACCTTGCATTGGGATATGTTGCATGTGAAAGACCTGCATGCGGGTCTGGATCTCGATAGTACATCGTTGGATTCTGGCAATAAAAAAGATGGCTATACCGTGCATAATCTGTCAGCCAGATGGAACCCAAAGTCATTGCAAGGGTTAACGATTATCGCGGGTATTGATAACCTTTTTGATGAATACTATGCCTCCCAGTCATCGCGGACTGGTGTAAGTTCACACCCTCTGTTTGGATCCTTGTACCTTCAGGATGTGGAGCCAGGGCGTAATGCCAAAGTCACCGTGTCTTACCAGTATTAATGCTGAGGCATGGGTTTTCTCCAGGGGTTGGAAAGATTTGGAATATTACCCAATCCGATAAAAACGTTTGTAATCATCAAAAGGAAAAATGAATGAAGTGTAGACGGGGCCCCAGTGTGTGGGTCAGTGGCTTGTTACTGGCCTTGTTGACTTTTACCTTTGAGGCAAAGGCAACCATTCGTCTGGTTGATATCGCAGGAAGAACGGTCGTTCTGGAAAAACCGGCAGAAAAGGTTGTGCTTGGGGAAGGTCGTTTTATGTCGGTGTTGGGCGTTTTAGGGATTAAGCAGCCAACCCGAAGAGTGGTTGGTATGATGAATGACCTGCGTCTGTATGACCCGGCCAGCTTCGAGCGTTATCGGCAATCGTTACCGGATATAGATGATATTCCAAGCTTTGGTAATACGAATGAGCAGAGTGTCAGTGTAGAAAAAATCATTCTACTGAATCCTGATGTGGCAATTTTCGGCTTGAGTGGCCATGGTCCGGGAAAGCGCTCTCGGCATATCATTGAACGGCTAGAGGCTGCGGGTATCCCGATTGTCTTTATCGATTTCAGATCGGATCCGATTAAAAATACGGCTCGAAGTGTTGAGATTGTCGGAGAAGTCTTAGGCGTGCCCGAAAAGGGTAAAGCATTTTCTGAATTCTATCGCCAGGAGCTTAACAAGGTTTCCAGGGTGGTTAACGATATCGACCCCTCTGAGTACCCCTCGGTATTATTTGAGTTAAGAGTCAGTAACCGTCAGGCCTGCTGTTTGACGGTATCGAGGGGGATGTTTGCCGAGATGGCCAGCGTGGCTGGAGGAAGAAGTATAGCCACCGATTTGCTGCCAGGTCAGGTGGGTGAGTTAAGTCTGGAGCATGCTATTCGATCTGAATTTGACATCTATGTAGGAACTGCAATTGGCTCGCTGGCTGAATCGGAACCGGGTGGTTCTGTCTCTGGAAAAAATGATAAAGATCGCCACTATCAGAACATGGTTTTGGGTCCTGGGGTAAATCAGCTTCAAGCAAGAGCTTCATTGCAAGCCCTTTTGTCAAGAAAAGGCGTGGAAGATTTTTCTGCAATCGAAAAGGGAAGGGCTTATGCTATTTGGCACCATTTTTACAATTCTCCAATGAATATTTATGCCGTGCAGAGGCTGGCAAAATGGTTTCATCCAGAGCGCTTTGCATCACTGAATCCAGAGGAAATGCTATCGACAATGTTGGAGGGGTTCTATCCGGTTGATCTTGCCGGGTCTTATTCTGTTGCTATTGACTGAATGTTTTACGTTGTTTTTTATAACTATACAAACCTGATAGAGATAACCTATGTATCGATCCCATACTGATGTTCCTGCCATTAAATCTGAAAAATATATAGCTACTCTTGCCAAACATTTCTCAAAAAAGGTTCGCGTTGACACGAATGAAGATCGATCAACGGTGTATTTCCCAATGGGAGTTTGCCATATGTCGCTATTAAACGGAGCGATGGCGTTTTCCTGTGAAGCCGATGATGAGGGTGCGCTTGAGGCTGTAGAAGGCGTTATCTCCAGTCATGTCACCATGCTGGGTGAATTAAAATCGTATCAGATATCCTGGTCTCGTTGCTGATGGAGACACCTGCTGTTTACGAGGCTGCCACTACGGCACAACGTTATCGAAAAAACAATCTCAAGCGACAGTACTTGCTGGCCATTGGCTTTTTGCTGCTCTTGCTGAGTGTGTTGGCAGATGTTGTCACCGGACCTGGAAGTTTTTCTGTTTCAACCGTTCTCGATGTTGTGCTTGGCCTGGGGAACAGTTCGCCTCAGGCCCAGATTATCATTTGGGATATTCGTCTTCCAACGGCGCTGCTGGCTCTTCTGGTCGGAGCCATGTTGGGTGCCGCTGGTGCAGAAATGCAAACCATTTTAAATAATCCCCTGGCCGATCCCTTTACTCTGGGCATCTCGTCGGCATCCAGCTTTGGTGCTGCCCTGGCCATTGTGTTGGGGGGAAGCCTAGGGCTGGAACTGTTTCCTCTGTTAAGTGATGGTCTTGTCACTGTCAGCGCCTTTGGCTTTGCGTTGTTGACATCCTGCTCACTGTATTTCCTCATTCGTAGGCGTGGTGCGTCCAGTGAAACTATGGTGCTGGTTGGGATTGCGTTGTTGTTTACCTTTAATGCGCTTTTGAGTCTACTTCAGTATTCGGCAACCGATGTTCAATTGAGTCAGATTGTATTCTGGATGATGGGCTCGTTGAGTAAGGCCAATTGGCTCAGTGTGAGTGTTTGCAGTGTGGTGGTTTTGCTTGTTGTACCCTTGTTTCTTTATCGAAGCTGGGCTTTGACAGCATTGCGCATGGGGGATGAAAAAGCTGAAAGTCTTGGTGTTGATACCAGACGCGTGCGTATTGAAATGCTTCTGTGCATTTCCCTGCTGACAGCAACCGCCGTTTCGTTTGTGGGCACTATTGCATTTGTCGGTCTGGTTGGCCCCCACATTGCCCGTATGTTGGTAGGGGAAGATCAACGTTTTTTTCTACCCATGTCGTTGATCTCGGGAGCGCTGATCATGTCATTAACGTCGCTGGTCAGTAAATCGGTGACGGACGGTGTGGTCTATCCAGTAGGCATTATTACCTCATTGGTTGGAATTCCTTTCTTTATAAGTTTGATTCTGGGTTCGCAGAGGAGACGCTGGAATTGAGCCTTAATGTTGATCATTTAACGGTTTCTTACGGCGCTAAGCGAGTGCTGGATAAACTGCAGTTGTCTAACATTGCCGCGGGTCGTTTAACGGTATTGTTAGGGCCCAATGCGGCCGGTAAATCTACCTTGTTTAAAAGTCTTGCCGGGTTGATCGCTGCCGAGGCGGCGTCCATTTCATTAAATGGGGTAGAGCTGCAATCCCTGACGAGAGCGAAGCGTTTCCAGTCGGTTTCTTATATGCCCCAGGTGTTTTCGGCCAATGTTCATTTGACGGTATTTGAAGCCGTGCTTCTGGCCAGAAAAAGCCTCAGCCGATGGCAAGTTGATGAGGATGATCTTGATGCGGTTGAGATCTGGTTACAGCGCTGCCAGGTTGAGTCATTGGCCGATCGCTATGTGAGTGAGCTTTCGGGAGGGCAACAGCAGCTGGTGTCTTTGTGTCAGATGATGGTGAGATCACCTGATCTTATCCTTCTGGATGAACCTACCAGCGCGTTGGATTTGAAGCGGCAATTACAAGTCATGTCGTTACTTAAAGCGGAAACGGTTAAGCGTAATGCGGTAACGATTGTTGCTATGCATGACCTGGGCTTAGCGGCCCGTTTTGCCGATCAGGTCATTCTTATGAATGCAGGAAGGGTATTAGGTCAAGGCGATACAGAAACATTGTTCTCATCCTCCTTGATTACCGAAACCTATGGCGTCCAGGTTGAGGTGCTGAGATCGAGCCGTGGAGAATTGATAGTAGCCCCCTTAACAAGCGACGAGGCTGGTAACCTGTCGGGCTTATAGCGACCAGGTCGTTCTGGCTTATTGAGTTCCAAGGCATACCAACAGGCTTATTGTAATACTGAGCTTCAGACGTTTTGGCAACGGGCCTTTGTTCTATGCTTTCCTTTTTGGTGGATCACAAAACGCATGTCACCGGGTTATAGTTTTTGCACAGGGAGCTGGTTGATTGATTATGCTCGAGTATAAGGGTATAGGTAGTCCTTCATGCTCAACCTGATCACCGCCGATGTTACCTTCCGTTTGGCTCTCTCCGGGTACTCTGACCGTTTACGGTGCCGCGCTTGATGCATCGGCTCATAAACACCATGCCATACAGTTGGTGTGGCCGGCTGGAGACTTCGTAATTCATTCCCAGGGGGAAACCTTTACAGGACCGGTGATGATCAACTCTCAGGTTGAGCATCGAATGCAGATGGCGGCAGGCTGGGTGATATTGGTCGAGCCCCAGAGTGATTTTGGTCAACAGCTAGCCGATTATCTGCAGCACCGTTCGCTGATGGCGATTGATATTGCTGGTTTTAATGGTGCCGTACCCGAACAGGGCGATAGTCTGGCTCCTTTGTTGGCACCTTTGTTGTCGGCGATTGGACTGGACAAGCATTATGCTCATTCCAACGGTACCACTATGTTGTCCGATCAGCGTATTCAACAATTGCTCGCCGAGCTGGATCGCTGTTTGCTCAGCCGTTGTTTGAAGCCCAGCGGTTGGCGGGCGGCCGACGTGTCCCGTCAGTTAGGTTTATCCGAAAGCCGCTTTTTGCATCTGTTCCGGGAACAGGTTGGTATTGCCTGGCGTCCCTATTTGTTGTGGCGCCGTACCATCTGTGCAATCAATGGGATGCTCCGCGGTGAACAGGCCACAACCGCCGCCCACGCGGCCGGTTTTTCTGACAGTGCCCATCTGAGCCGAACCTTTCGCACTCTTTTTGGCATGTCGATACGTGCTGTGAAGCAGCCCTCCAAACCCGGATAACTTCTGCTGTTACTGCGGGGTTTCAGCTTCTGTTTCAGTTGTGTTGTTTTTGCGTGGCCCGGGGAAAAACATATTGGTGGTTTGTTGGTAGCTTTTATACGCGGGCCGTTTTTGTACCGAAAAATATTCCGCGGGTTTGGCTCCGGTGTAGTGCACCAGGGTGACGTACATAATGCGTGACGCAAACGCCAGTCCCACGCCTAATAATGCCCAAACCCAGAGAGTATCCTGACCATACCGGCCTAGCCAGGAAGGAAGGGCGGCAATCACCAGAGCATTCCAGACCATCCATTCGGCAAAATAGTTCGGATGACGGCTGTAACGCCATAGGCCGACATTGCATACCTGATGTTTGAGCCCCTGTTGTTTCATCTTGCGCAGGAATGCGAGCTTCTGGGCATCGGCCACTGATTCCATGGCGAAGGCTCCCAGCCATAACAGCAGGCCGATGATTTCCAGCGGATGAATCTCGGGGCTCGAGTTACTGGCAATAATAAAAGCCGGAAACGCCAGAAATGACATATTGGCCACACCCTGCACCAGGGCTTCGACTTGCATCATCACCGGGATATTTTTAATGCCCTTGCGTTCCCAGCGCAGGCGTTGGTACTGATAGCGGGGGAACTCCTTTTTAAACGCACCATGGCGCCAAAGATTGAGAGCACCCAGTCCCATACGCAGACCGATAAAAAGATAAACCCCGCTCACCACCAGGCTGCGTATCGGGTTGCCATCGGCCAGTGCCAGGGTCAGGGCGCCAATCACCGCCAGCCCCAGAGGCCAGCCGATATCGACGTAGGACAAGCGGCCGGTTTTCCAGGCCGGTAAACACACGGCGACGCTGAACAGCAGCAGTTGTCCGATGGCATTGACCCAGCCTAGTTGAGCCAGATCGGCGGTAAAAAACAGCAGTGCCCAACCCGCAAGAAAAGGCAGTAATGGTGTAATCAAATGCATAGTGTCTATTCCCGTTATCAGGCGGCTTCGATACGAACAGGGGTGCCATTAAAGGCAGCGTTGCCAGTCAGCAGATCGACCCGGCGATGATCGGTCAGGCTGTTAATGCTGACACCGGGTTGCTGGGCAGCAACGCTCATGCCCGTGTTTTTGTGGTCGTGCCCCCACCCTTGAGGAATGCTGACCACACCCGGCAACATGTCATCGTTAATTTCCACGTCAATCTGTACCTGCCCGGTGGCGGACTGAACACGGACTTTTTGTCCGGCACTGATGTTCAGGGCTTCGGCATCCTGGGAGTGCAGTTGCAGGGTGACCGGGTTTTTGCCTTTGATCAGACGGTGGGCGTTGTGAGTCCAGGTATTGTGATTGCGGACCAGGCGACGGCTGACAAGGTCGAATGGAAACTGCGCTTTCACGGCCGCGTCTTCTTGCAGGCTGGCGCGCAAGCGAGGCAGGTCTTGCAGGAAGAATTCCGGCGCTAGCTGGATACTCCCGTCGGCGGTTTTTATGCGCTCTTTGGCACAGGGTTGTAGCGGACCCAGATCAATGCCATGTGGGTTGTCCTGCAGTTTTTTCAGGCTCATTTCCTGATCTTTGTAATGACCGGACTTTAACGTCATATCCAGAATAAACTCCGGCGTTGAACCATCGTCGGGTGCTCCGGTTAGACAGCTCGCCAGGTTTTTCAGAATCTCCCAGTCGTGTTTTTGCTCGGGAGTTTTATCAAACAGTGGTGGTGAATATTTCACGGTGTTGCTGACCGCAAAGCTGTTAAAGAAAACATCAAAATGCGCTACTTCCAGGCCGGTGGTGGCGGGCAAAATAATATCGGCGTGTTTGGTGGTTTCGTTCAGGTAGATATCCACGGCGACCATAAAGTCGAGTTGCTCGAAGGCTTTATCCAGACCGTCACCGTTGGGTGCCGACAGTACCGGATTTCCCGCGATGCAGAACATGGCTTTAATCTGTCCCTCGCCTTCGGTGGTGATCTCTTCGGCCAGGGCCGCAATGGGGAACTCGCCATTAAAGAACGGCAGTTTGCGCACCCGGGATTGATGACGGCCATAGGAATTTGGTTTACCCGGTTTGACGGTACGCAACAGGTCAAACGCCGGTTGTGGAAACATGGCGCCGCCAGCCCGATCAAAGTTGCCGGTGATGATGTTCAACACCAGGGTTAACCATTGGCACAGACCACCAAAGGATTGGGTTGAGGCGCCCATACGGCTGTAACAAACGGCGGAGGGTGCGTTGGCAAAGTCCTGAGCCAGCTGGTGAATCTGTGAGGCTGAAATGCCAACGGTATCGGCCACCGTCTCGGGGCTAAATTCAGCCGCCGCACTGACGACCTGCTGGTACCCCTCAATGATGGGCTGCAGATGGCGCAAGTTGCCCAGGTTATTTTCGATGATGCTGTGAATCATGGCCATCAACAGCAGGGCGTCTTTCTCCGGGCGAATAAACAGATGCTCGCTGGCTATTTTTGCGGTTTCGGTGCGGCGCGGATCCACCACCACAACCTTGCCACCGCGTTGCTGGATCGCCTTGATACGGTCGGGCATACCGGCACCGCTCATCATGCTGCCATTGGAGACCACCGGGTTGCCCCCGATGATCAGCATAAAGTCGGTGCGGTTAATGTCGGGCACGGAGATGGCCATGCCGGAACCCAGGACATAGTTGGCGGCCACGTGGTGGGGCATCTGGTCTGCCGAGGCGGAACTGAAGCGACTTTTGCTGCCCAGCGCCTTGAAAAAATGAGGCAGGAAGATGGCATTGCCAAAGTTATGGGCGTTCGGATTACCCAGATACACCCCGACACTGTCGGCGCCGTGCTGTTGTTGAATGGCGCGCATTTTGGTGCCGATCTCGGTGAAGGCATCTTCCCAGCTGATCGGCTGCCAGCCGGAATCGGTTTTGCGCATGGGTGTCTTCAAGCGCTCCGGGTCGTGATAATAATCTTGCAGGGCGACGGCTTTGGGGCAGATATGGCCTCGACTGAAGGGATCCTGCTGGTCGGGTTTGATCGAGATAATCTCGGTGCCCTGGTGCTTGATTTCGATACCGCACATGGCTTCACAGATATTGCAGGTCCGGTAGTGAGTTTGAATCTCGCTCATGCCAACGCTCTCTTAGGGTTTGAAATTTATTGTTGTAGATCAGAGTGTGGCAGTTTGGGCATGGCAGGGTAACTGTAGTAAACGGCATATATTTGGTGAAATTCGCCATTTGAATTATGCTTTACCGAGTTTTTTCGGCGGAGAGTGGCATGGTAAGCGTTACCGTACTGGTATTTGACTACGCGCTGGCGGCCGCCGTGATGGGGATCAGTGATCTGCTCTATTTTGCGGGTAATGCCTACCAGCGTGCCCGTAAAACTGAGGGTGCGGGGCGCTTTCGGGTACGCCTGGCCAGTCGGGACGGCAAGCCGGTCAAGGCGATGAACCGAATGACGATCACACCTCACTGCGCCATTGCCGACATCGAAAGCAGTGACATCTATCTGGTACCCACGATTACCGGTGATATCGAGCAGACCCTGAAAGATAACCCCTGGGTGGTACAGCAGCTTCAGCAGGCTGCCGGAACCGATGCAATTATCGGCAGCAACAGTAATGGTTCCTTCTTTCTGGCTGAAGCAGGATTATTGGATGATAAAAAGGCCACGACCTTTTGGGACAATGTGGCGCTGTTTCGGCGTCGTTATCCGTCGGTGGATCTGAGGCCGGATCAGTTGCTGATTCATGACGGAAATATCCTGAGCGATGCCGGCGGCACCTCCTGGTTCGATCTGGGACTCTATCTGGTGGAGCTGTTTTGTGACCACCAGACAGCCATGGAAGCCGCCAAGTATTTTATGGTCGACCTGGAACGCTCCACCCAGCTGTCCTTTACGCCCCTGACCAGCAAGAAGTATCACAGTGATGCGTTGATACTGCAGATCCAGGGCTGGATGGAGCAGCGCTATGCGCAAGCGTTCTCTATGGCCACCTTAAGCGATCATTTTGGCTTGTCCAATCGAACCTTTGTACGACGCTTCAAGCAGGCAACCGGCGTGACGCCTCTGAACTATTTACAGGAAGTACGGCTCAATGCTGCCAGTCGTTTGCTGGTGCAATCCCATCAAAGTATTGAAGTGATCACCCACAGCGTGGGCTATGAAGACATCAGTTCCTTTACTCGAATGTTCAAGCGCAGAACCGGCTACTCTCCCAGCGGCTACCGCTCGCGCTTTCGAGCAGTTCATGTCGCTGGTTAGTGCCAGCTATTCAGCGGAATAGCCAGTTTATTCAAGTTTTCCCGAAGCTATCCAATTAGGCTGGGCACTACCGAGTCAGTCTGGAGCCCGTGATCATGACACCCTGTAAGGATTATTTGCTAGAAACCCCTATGCTGGATTTTTCCAATCCCGATATTCAATCACTCATTGCCCGGCAAGGTTGGCAAAAACTGGCAGAGTACGATGCGATTGGCGCCATCTACACCTATGTGCGTGATGACATTCTCTTTGGTTACAATGCAGACGACCGCTTGTCAGCCAGCCAGGTTCTCCGTGATGGCTATGGCCAGTGCAATACCAAGGGTACGCTGCTGATGGCTCTTTTACGCGCTGTGGGCATTGCGACTCGATTGCATGGCTTTACCATCTTTAACGAATTGCAGCGGGGAGCGATTCCCGAGTATCTGTTTGTGCTGGCACCAAAGCGAATTATTCATAGCTGGGTCGAGGTTTATTATGAGGGTCGGTGGATCAACCTTGAAGGCTATATTATCGACCGTGCCTACCTTAACCGAGTGCAGCAAGGTTTAGGTGAGGTGCAAAATGGCCTGGGCGGTCAATGTGCACAGTTCTCAGGTTATGGTATTGCAACCCCCTGTCTTGCCAACCCCGAAGTGGACTGGCGCGGAAAAGATACCTACATCCAACGTGAAGGGATTGCGGATGACTTTGGTGTCTACGCCCAACCCGATGACTTTTATGGCAGCCAGGGGAGCAACCTGTCGGGCCTGAGGAAAGTGCTGTACCAATATGTATTTCGCTACTTGATCAATTTTAATGTGAATCGTATTCGTGCCAAAGGTTTGCACAAACCGGTCAACGACGCTATCGCCTGAAGAAATGATTGAGAATAATACCTGCCTCTGTTCAAACCCTGTCGCTTATGCTTATTATCACTGCCTGAATTAACTATCAGAAATATCAGGCGTTTTATGACTAGTCTGCATCCCGTCTACCTTCAGGTTCGTGATCAACTGTGGCACTGGGTAACCTCCACCAATTTGCCCAGCCAGGCCCGGTTGCCGGCCGAGCGGGAACTGGCCCAGCGGTTTAATACCACACGGGTGACTTTACGACAGGCGCTCGGTCAGTTAGAGGCCGAGGGGCGCATCTATCGCTCGAACCGGCGCGGCTGGTTTGTGACACCGGCTCGGTTAAGTTACGAACCCAGTCGGGATCTGGGATTTAATCATTATGTGACCGAGCAGGGATTTGTACCCGATACCGAAACCCTGTCCAAAACCCTCACGGAAGCGCCTCGCTGGTTGGCGGAACGTTCGTCGATCTCTGTAGGTGAGCCGATCTACCATATTTTGCGGCGCCGTTTCGTCAGTGGTCGTTGTGTGCTGGTGGAGCATAACTACGTTAATCCGGAAAAGTGTCCGGGCTTACTGCAACAGGACACCGATCAGTCGTTGTGGGGGATATTGCGCGATGCCTATCAGCTGGTGCCGGCGGAGCGTGAAATTGAAGTCTGCTCCCAGGCCCTGGGGGCAGAAGAAGCGGGTATTCTTAATGTTCATCAAGGCAGCACGGGTCTCTATCTTGAACGACTGTGTTATGACGAAAGCGGTGAGTTTATGGAGTTCGACCGCGAGTACTGGCTGCATGATGCCATCAAACTGCGGGTAAAAATTTCGGGTTAGCCAGCGCTACGGTTTGCTTCAAGTACGCACAGTTTGTTCTTGTAACCATCATGTGGAGCAGTTTGGAGCCATAAGTTGGCCCTGCAACGCTGACAGGTATGTGGTTGGCGAGAAGGGTAGGGGCAATTGCTGGGGGATGGGGAGAAGCGACATTGATAAAGCCGAATACATCTCTGTGTCTAAAGGGTATAGGTCTATTCAGTGCGCATACTGTACAAACGAAGACCTATTCCACACCGGGAACTTCCCATAAAAGGACTGCGATTTATACTGAGTTGCCTTGTCGTTTATATATCAAGAGCTTTTGTATATATGAACAGTATATTTTGACGTATCCAAAAATAACGCTCGAAAATCTGCGGGTGGTGTCTTGTTTAACGCGGGAGCCAGAAAAAAAACACCGTATTATCAGTTGGTTAAAAAGTTCGGCCTGTAAATAACCTGCGCACTTATGAAGAAATATAAGCGCGCTCGGTTTGCCCAAACATCAAAATGATAATTAGTATAGAATTCCATTATTATTAGCCAGTTACGCCAGTCTTATAGAAAATTTATCAGTACATATATAAGACCGTTCGTTATTAAAATGTTATAACTCGTGATGAATATTGAGCTAAATCGAAAAGATTTTATATTGGCAATGATATTTGCGTACCTATTGATATTCGCGATCGTCATTCCTTTGAGTGCCGGTTGGTCTGATCAATCGGGTATGTTTGCAGGCTTGCTATTCGGCGCTTACTCATTGATCTTTGGGTTACCTGTAATGTTTGCCGCTGCACTAATCGGGTATCCGATTTTTAGGTGCATTTTTGGAAAGTTGCACTTTAAATATTTGATAAATGTCTTAGTTTCTTGTGCTTGCGTGTCAGTAATAATTTCATTCGTCGCGGCGGTAGGCTTTATAGTGGTCTTTGGCGAGCGCCATCAAGAGTTTGGCGCAGCGCTTATGATCATGGGCATCCCTACAATAGTGGTGGGTCTTTTGTCTGGTGTAATATTTTGGTTTCGTACCAAGTAAGTTATAACAAGTTGCTCAAACATCGTTCCGGCCAAAAAACGGCCTTCACTGGACGCGCTAACGCGCGCCGTTTAGCAAAGCGTTATGCGCTAAAACAAGGAGTGAATACCGTTGCCCAAAATACTTAATGGAATAATTGCGGTACTTTCGGTTTTCATCGTGCTAAAAAGTATGGATATATTTGGTGCTGTTGGGCATAAGGATTACACCTTCGACACAGTGTGTACAAACCAAGTAAAAATATCTGCACCTGAAAATATTAAATCCGAGCATCAAGCAGAGTGTGAGCGTTTAAAACAAAACGTACCAACTGGTTTCCTTACTGCGTTAAATAATGCTCCTTTAATCGGTATATCTGCCTTTTTGGTGTTTTTAATAAGCGTATACCAGTTATTTAATAAACATGGTCGCTCAAGTAAGGCGGGCTAACTTAGGTATGCATTCTTTATCAATTAAATCGCATAACAAGCGACTGTGGTGTCAATTCACCTAAAGATTTCTAATAAGCCCATGCAGTATTGTCCCTTACCATAGCGTTTAACATTGTTATTAATTT
>NZ_JAKSDZ010000064.1 GCF_023509475.1 Aestuariirhabdus haliotis
TTTTGAAAGGTCTGGACCTTACTGCAAAGACGTGCCGCGATTCTGGATTCGCCTGAAAGCCAGAGTTCATCTGAATTAATCAGAGGTGCCCTAGGTAATATTTCGCTACAAAGCTCGCGCAATTATCGAGACCCTTTCAGCATTAACTACAGAGCAACAAACAGGCCAGCGTGATTAGAGATCCAGCACCAGATGTTTCGATCGAGCCCGGGATACGCAGCTTAGAATGACTCGATTGCTGGCCCGCTCTTCGGCCGTAAGCCATCCATCGCGATGATCGGGCTCACCCTCCAGAACATTCAGGCGACAACTGCCGCATTGACCGACGCGACAATTCGAAGGGGCAGATATACCGGCCTGTTCCAGCACCTCGAGTAAAGTCTGATCGGCCGGAACCTCAAGACACTGCTGGCTGCGCACCAGACTCACCTCGAAAGCCGAGTTCGTCACATGTCGATCGGGGCTAAAGCGTTCAACTCGCCAACGATCAGCAGGCACTTCCTGCCTGGCAAATTCGGCCCTGAACGCACTTAACAGCGATGACGGACCGCAGAGATAAAACGTTGTATCGGGGGGCGCTTGCGCCACAATCCGGGCTGGGCCGATCCGCTGCTTTCGGTCACTGGCATACAATCTGAGCCGCTTGCCAAACTGATACTGCAAACGATCCCGGTAAGCCATCTCCTGAGCCGAGCGGCCAGCGTAATGCAGTTGAAAGGCTCGACCGGATTGCTCCAGCGCCAACGCCATCGACTTGATTGCCGTAATACCAATACCACCAGCAATCAACACCACCGGTCCCTGCTCCTTACGCAGCGGGAAAAAGTTATCAGGAGGCTCACAACGAATGCGCATGCCTAGCCGATAATGTTTATGCACGAAGGCCGCCCCCCCATCCTCTCTGTCCAGCTGTACGGCAATTTCCCAGGCATCCCGGCGTCGAGGGTTGGAGCTGATGGAGTAGTGCCGCCGATCAACCTGCCCCGAACCTGATTCAACCGGAACCGCCAGGTGCGATCCGGCTTCGATCGCTGGCAGCTCGCCGCCATCCGCCGCTCGTAATTCAAACCCGCGAACTCTCGGTGTGAGTTGTCGCACTCCGCTCACCACCAGTTCCAGCGAACCGCTGCCCAAGGCAGAAACGCTAGCGCCTGACGAGACGAAAGATCCTGCCGAGGATTGCTCTTGTAAGGAACGTAACTGCGCTTGCAGCGGTTCCAGCAAGGCCTCCACTTCCGCTTCGCTATAACGTGGACTGATATGCTGCGGGCAATTCCAATCGAAGGCTTCCACTCGAATAATACAGGCTCGCTCGATACGCGCGCGATAGGTTGCCACCTCGAGCTGTGCCATCAGCTTGGGGGCTTGGGATTCTTCCACCAACTCGACCCGGCCCCAAATTTTCAGGCGACGCCGGTTGGGATAATCCATCAGAATAAGCGATACTTTCTCATTAACTGACAGGTTACCAACGCTCAGGTATTGTCGATTACCACTAAATTCGGCGAAGCCCAGGGTGCACTTATCCAGCACTTTAAGGAAACCCCTGGGACCGCCCCGGTGCTGCACATAAGGCCAGCCATTTTCCGATACCGTAGCCTGGTAAAAGCTGTCGCGTTCGGCAATAAATTCCTGCTCGATAAAACCCAGCTCGGCTTTCTCCGGGTCTCCAACTTCGAAACCAGCGTTGGCTTCGCGACTGCCATTACGGGTCTGCGCCGCTTTAACGCTGGGCGTAAAAGCGATATTGGCAAATGCACGCGGCATAATCTGTCTCCTGATAGAAGCAACCTTTTCGGTGTCACCAACAACATTCGAAAGCCTTCCCGCCAAAGGATTGCGCCCAAAGCCCGAACGCAATCCCGGCAGTCAAGGAAACCGATTAGCCAGCCTGTTTGAGCGCCACCCTGGGAAAGTCAATTTCCAAACGGCTGGCTTTGCCCAAAATATTGGTCAGCAGATTCATGCCCGCGTGAGTGATGATTTCAACAATCTCCGCTTCGTCAAAACCGGCGTTCCGTACCGCAAGGATTTCGGCCGTGGTCACCTCCCCTTTGTGTTCGACCAGTGACCGGGCAAATGCGACAGCGGCTGCAGCCTTGTCGTCCTGACTGGAGCCGGACCGATTGGCTTCGATCTCCTGCGGGCTCAAACCGGCTTTGCGGCCCAGAGCCGTATGGGCTGACAGGCAATACTCACAAGAATTTTGCTGTGCCAGCGCCAGCGCAATACGCTCACGGGTCTGGGGCTCAAGACGGCCTTCACCGGCGATACCGTGCAGCCCCAAAAAGGCTCGCAAGGCAGCCGGAGAGTTGGCAAAGACGCGCAAGAAGTTGGGAACCATGCCCAGCTGGGAGCGAATCGCGCTGAGCAATTCGGCTTGTTCGGTAGTGGCGTTGGTATCCTCGACCAGATTAATACGACTCATGGGAATTCTCCTGTTCAGTTCTGTTGTATGCCCTTATGGCAGTTGCTTTATTCGGCGCTACCTCACCCCGGAACCACGACCAGAATGCTGACTGGGTGCCGTTTGGAGGAACTGCGCTCCGAAGACAATTGCATTGTGCAAAAACCGAATTGATTAAAGAATATCCATTTCTTAGAATTCATTATTCCACTTAAAGGAATAATTATGGATCGATTACAAGCGATGGGCATCTTTGTTGCCGTAGCCGAAACCGAGAGTTTTTCCGCTGCAGCTCGCCGACTGGGAATCTCTCCGCCGGCGGTCACCCGGGCAGTCGCCGGACTGGAAGCGCACTTGGGGACAAAGCTTTTGAATCGAACTACCCGCTTTGTCCGCGTGACCGAAGCGGGCCAACGCTATCTGGAAGCGTGCCGGCGTATTATTGCCGAAGCCGATGAAGCCGACGAGATTGCCACCGGCATCCACGCCGAACCCCGCGGCCATCTGGCAGTAACTGCACCCGTCATGTTTGGTCGCCTGCACGTGATGCCAGGCATTGTGGAATATCTGCGCCGCTACCCCGATATGGAGGTTTCCGCGTTGTTCGTCGATCGTGTGGTGAACCTGCTGGAAGAGGGACAGGATGTGGGCATTCGGATAGGTGAGTTACCGGACTCCAATATGAAAGCGCGTCGGGTTGGCAACATTCGCCGGGTACTCTGCGCCGCGCCGGGCTATCTGTCGCGGCAAGGCATTCCGAAGACACCTTCAGCGCTGCAACACCACTCCCTGGTTGTGGCCAGTGCGGTCAGCCCGACTGTCGAGTGGAGCTTTGCCGATCGCCAGAAAAGCATTTCGGTGCGAACCCGCCCCCGCTTGCAGGTCAGCAGCAATGACGGGGCCATTGCTGCCGCCGTTGCCGGGCTCGGCATCACCCGTTTACTCTCCTACCAGATTGCACCACAGCTCGCCGCCGGCGAGCTTGAGATTATCCTGGCCGATTATGAAACCCGGGGCTTGCCGGTGCACATTGTGCATCGTGAGGGGCGCTACACCTCAGCCAAGGTAAGAGCCTTTGTCGATCTGATGGTAGACCAGCTGCAAACCAACCTGCCGGAAAACACGTCAAGCATCTGACTTTCCTAACGGGTTAGCCTGAGCGCCGACTTATCGGCTTGCACCAACAAATAACCTGACAACAAATTTCTATCATCATTCAGCCAGATTACAGAAATAAAAAAACGACAACAGCAACCGGGAAAACCATCTCTGTAAAACCTATAAAACGTGAAATGGGTATCAGAGAGATGGTTAGCACCGTATTACCAACCTCAAAATAAGATTACGCCTCTCACTATTGTATCTCGACATAGCTCTCATTAGACTCTTGAGACTATGGTACATGGATTACCGTTATTGGCAGGGTTGCTAGAGCACCCTCAGTTTCGTTAAGGAATAAACTATTAGAGCGTTAAAACAACGATACCGCTGCGTATGAAACGATTCCTAGCCTGCATATTGATCGCCAGCGTCTCCTTACCATTACTGGCACAAACGGTGGTCACCCTGCGACCACCGGAGTCTGATAGCGATAAACGCTCTCTTTATTCCAATGCCGTTATTAAACTGGCCCTCGAAACTACGCGACCAAGTCATGGTGACTACCATATTGAAATGAGTCCGAAAATGAATTCCGGACGTTCTATTCTCGCGGCTTCAACAGGAAACCATACGAACTTTATTTTCAAAGCCAGCTACAACAGTCAGTTGGAATCCAACAACTTGATATACATCCCTTTTCCGGTTGACCTCGGAATTGTAGGATACCGCGTGTGTTTTACTGCCAAGCAAAACCTCAACCGCATAGCTTCAATTGAAACTCTGGAGCAACTGAAAGAACTTACCCACGGTCAGGGTACCAAGTGGGGAGATGTAGCAATTCTGCGTAGTCATGGATTTAACGTCACCGAAATTGCGTCTTATGAAAGCCTGTTTAAAATGGTCGCCCTTCAACGTTTCGATCTCTTTTGCCGTGGTGCCAGTGAATTGCTGGCCGAATACGAATCTCATCGCCACTTGGAGAATCTGGCTTACGATCAAACGTTATCGATTGTTTATCCTCTTCCACGTTTCTTCTATACCAATAAACATAACCACAAAGCAGCAAAACGTATTCTCGAGGGCCTGCAGACGGCCTATAAGAATGGAACCTTACCAGCCCTGTGGTCAGAATATTACGGACCCAGCCTGGAGTTTGTTCAGTTGCAGAAACGTCGCCTGTTTCATCTAGAAAATCCAGCGCTGAAAAACCTTGATCTGGATTATTCTCGCTATTTTTATAACCCTCTTCGTTAGTGCTTCCCGGAAGTCCAGTACATATCTTGCAGGGGACAGATTAGCTCCCAACCAGGTCATCGCCACGTAACTGCTGGTTATCAGTTTGGACATGAATGCTCTCATCATCAAACTCTATGATTTGATGGCAAGCTCAAAGCGAAAAAATAGGGCACCTGAAGACGAAGGCGCTCAGCGACTGGATTTGACCTTAATTCACCACTCAGGAAAAACCGGTGTGGAACCGTATCCATTGCAAGTTGCCAGCTACGGAGATAAAGAGGTCTCAAACGCTGAAAACAATTAAGCGGCAGATCAAGATAGGGAGCGGATGGATTACTTTAATATAATAACCTTGAATCAACAGAACAACGCCGATCACATCATCCTGTTGATTCAATACCAGCGTTGAAAGAATTCGCTTAGTGCACGTGACCGTGCGCGATCTCCTCTTCGGTGGCGTCACGGACGCTGACAATCTCCACCTCGAAATGCAGAACTTTACCGGCCAGCGGATGGTTGGCATCGATGGTAACCTCGTCACCTTCAACCGCTTTTACCATGATGCGCTGTACTTCTCCGTTCGGGCCCTGGGCCTGAAACATCATACCCGGCTCAATGCTCTCTACACCTTCAAACAGGCCTTTTTCAACCGTTTGTACCAGCTCGGGGTCCAGTTCACCGTAAGCTTCGGCTGGCTGAACCGTAACGGTCAGAGCGTCCCCCTGAACCTTACCAACCAGCTCCTTTTCCAGACCAGGAATGATATTGCTGGCACCGTGCAAGTAGTTGAGCGGCTCGCCGCCTTCAGAACTGTCAATCACTTCACCAGTATCGTCGGTCAACTTGTAATTCATGCTGACCACCAGGTTATCCCCAATCAATAAAGACATAATGTTTCCTAATAAAATGTTGGCAACTGCGCCCTGAAGGAGAGCCGGGATTTACCCTCACTCGCATCCGTCAACCGACGCGCTGACGGCAAGGTTACAACAACCGTCTGGTTAAGGCGAACTCAGCCAGCCCCCGCGATGCCTCCCCTGACCCTATGCCTGACATCCGGGGTGGCAGGCATGGGGCTGGGCGCATAGAATAGGCCGCCTAGCCCCCTTGAGCTTCGGTATGTCTTCAAACCCTATCCACAGCCTCGACTCCCTGCAACAGGCCGATCATCAACTGAGCCCTCCGTTTCAGGTCGAATTAAGCGACGGCCGCTGGGCTTGCCAAAGCCTGCTACGAATATTGCCCCAGCGTCGTGTGGTGCTTCTGCTCGAGCGTGATGGCCAGCATCAGGTGGTGAAAATCTTCTATCGCGCAAAGGATTACCAGCGGGAAGTCCAGGGGCACCAGCACCTGCAGAGCGCTGGCATTGCCACACCCGAGCGCATTGAGCACTCCAAAGATCACGGGCAACCCGCACAACTTGTACGTTATCAATATCTGCAGGGCGACTCTTTACAGGCTCATTGGCAACAAGCCGGTGAAGCAGAGCAACAACAAGCTCTGGAGCAAGCGGTCACCCTCTGCGCCCGGATGCATCGCGCGGGTCTGCGCCAGCAAGATATCCATCTGGATAATTTTATTCGCGATAACCATCAGATCTTTGTTATCGATTGTGGCAGCATCGATGCCCACAGCGCCCCACTCAACGCCAACCTGGCCCGAGATAACCTGGCAATCCTGATGGCACAACTGCCACCCCGTTATGACCGGCACTTGGACACCGTTTGGCAGTGCTACCAACATCACCTGAAGTCGACACCCTTTACGGCTGAAGCCCTACGCCAGGCGGTCAATAAAAAGCGCCATTATCGTTGGCGTCACTTTGCCCGCAAACTGGCCCGGGATTGCACCGAATTCGTCACCCAGAGAGACCCGCGCAGCTTTCAGGTGATGCGCCGGGAACAGGACGACGATACCCTAAGAGCGATACTGGCCGATCCGGATCACTTTATCGCCGAGGGGCAAAGTCTGAAGCAAGGCAATACCGCCAGCGTCAGCGCCATCGAACTCAACCAGCGAACTCTGGTTCTTAAACGCTATAACCTGAAAAATCGTCGTCATGCCATTGGTCGCAGCTGGCGTCCCAGTCGAGCCTGGAGTGCCTGGGAAAATGCCTACCGGTTGAGATTCAACGGCATACGCACGCCACTGCCCATCGCCGTGAAAGAAGAGCGCCTCGGACCCATACGGCGCCGGGCATTTCTGATCACCGAACAGGTAAATGGATGCAGCCTGGCCGAAGCCTTTGCCGATTCTGAAGCATCACCCTGGAGCCAGGAACAACTGCTTCAACAGGTGATTGAGTTGTTCGAATCCCTTTACCAGGCAGGTCTTAGTCACGGCGACACCAAAGCCAGCAACCTGATGGTGGATGCCAATGGCATTACCCTGATCGATCTGGATTCGATGCTGTTTCACACGAACCAACGCTCTCTGAAAAAGGCCCTGCACGCAGATCTCCGTCGTTTTCTACGTAATTGGCAGGGTGAACTGCGACAAACCTTCGACGAAGCATTGGCACATTTTACAGAACGCCTGAAGGACTGATTTTTCAGCCAACAGTTCTATGGTCGGTTTCTTTGTCCTCCTGATACTGACCAGTGCTCAACAACGTGGCCCTTGTTCCATCCTGTAAAAAATTTGATCTACACTTTGAACACAGGACACGACAGGGCCATCTTTCATAATGGAAACCCCGAACAAGGGTAGCAGCCCATCTCAGGAAAACGACCTGAGTGAAATCAAACTGCTACTGCAAAAAGACCCGGTTCGCTATCGCTTTCCAGACAACCTGGAGAAGTTCTTTCTTGCCGCGGTTCGTAAAGACGCGATCTCTTTCTTTCGTGCCAATGGACACATGGTCCTTGTTATTTTTGTGTTTCTGGTTGCACTTGAAGCGACATTACTAAACTCCACATCCCAGGATATCCATTACTGGGTCATATCAGCCAGCGCTATCGGTATCGCCATCATTACTGCGTTGATATGCGCCCGTATTTCGGCTCTAGATAAGTATTACTTCGGTTATATTTCGCTAGTGGCCTTTGCTGGCCTGATCAACGTGATCAACTTTCCCATGTTCGTCACCGAGCATGAGGTGGTGCTTACCGGCTATTTTTCCATTTTTTATACGGTCATGGCCGTTTACACATTCTCAGGGCTTCACTTCAGTACCGCATTACTCATTAATCTTGCCGCCGCGGCAACTATTCCGGTGGTGCAGTTATTTGCGCCTTACCCTGCCGATTACTTTATGCTCAGTCATAGTTTTATCGGTATTAATGCCATGGGCTTAATACTGAACATGCTGAGTGAGCGCCAGCGGCGTCGAAACTACTTACAACACCAGATCATACGGATTGAGAAAAATCGAGCCGATAGCCTAGCTCGAATGATGGAAGCCCTATCGCGTCAGGACAAGTTGACGGGTATCGCCAACCGAGGTCACTTTGATCGGGTCCTCGAGCAGGAATGGAGTCGCTGTAATCGCAGCAGCTCGGCCCTCTCCTTGTTGTTTATCGATGTTGATCATTTTAAAAAATACAACGATCACTACGGCCATCAGGCCGGTGACGAAACCCTGACAAGTATTGCTCAATTAGTGGATGAACAGGCCAAACGACCCGGTGATCTGGCTGCACGCTATGGCGGTGAAGAGTTCGTAATTATCTTTCCCCAAACCAGCGACGATACCGCCGATTTGCTGGCAGAACGGCTTATTGAGACTGTTTATGATGCCAATCTGTCTCGAGGGGATGTGGGCGGAGTGGATCGTATTACCGTCAGCATCGGTATTGCGACGGTCACGCCAACTCAGAAAATCACCCTGAAAGACCTGATCAAATGTGCCGACCTGGCACTCTATAAGGCCAAGTTCAACGGCCGTAATCGTTGTGAGCGATTATCACTGAAAGAGCAACTGGAGCATGGGTTGTTTAATTCAACGCCATAAGGCAACGCTATAACAGCACTAACAGTGCATTCACGGCCAACCCAAACAACGCTAAAGTCGACAGCACAAACAGCCCAAAGCGCACCTCAATTTTATTGACCAGAGCTTGCACCAGGCTATGAACTACGCGCAGAACAACGTAACTCCAGGCCAACACCAGATTGGCACCCGAACCCTGTTCGATCAATGCCAATACCAGCGCCAACGCATAAAAAATGGTCGGCTGCTCCATAAGGTGAGTGTAGTTATCCGCTTTCCATTGCACCGGTGGCGGTAGCTGCGCCATTTGTGCACCTCGAGGCGCATGGGAATCCGGTGTCATGCCGGCTTTATGCATGGCGGGTAGACGGGTGGCGTACATCCAGACCCACATCACCAGAGTCCAGGCAATCAGGGTAACAACCGGCAGCAGTATCGGCTGAAAGGCTTGCATTTATCTTCCTTCTTATTAACTGGATTGCTATCTAGCTTCCCCCACCAGGAAGTGTGTTAACGAGCAAGTCCTTTTTGAGCTTTGAAGAGCGGGATTAATTTTATAACAGCAATAACATCAATAAGTACACTGATAACGATCAGGAAGTAGCAAAACTCTCTGTTGTTAAGTACCGGATGAAAAGCATCACCCTGTACCGCTACCACACCATACAACCCCAGACCCAGTGCGATTGTCGCCGGCAAGGTCAAAAGCTGAATCATCAGAATCGACTTTTTTATGGAGGTTTTATCTTGAAGGTCGGTTGTCATTGAGCACCCTTAAACAGTTTACTGCCCTTGAAATGCGCTCGTTTTACTGACTGGACACCTGTGTGTCGAGATTAGATTCTGCAATCTGTTAACTGCATCCTCAGACCCGGCGTTTTAATCCATAATTGTGAACAGGGACCACCCGGACTGAACTGTCGTGCAAAAATTGACGACCCGGCTCGATCGAACTTTGCCCCATTAGCCGATGGCTTTGCTCAAAAACGCTAGCAACTCAGTACGGGATGTGACACCAAATTTTTTATAAACCTAAGCCTGCTGTTTAGAACAGTTCATTGCCGATCTTTGGCAGGTGATACCTGATCATTTTATCGGACATACTTCACATCCTTTAACGCTACCACCATCCCTGGCTCTCGCGGCATACCGTACATCCTCCAACATAGGCCGCTACCGCCATCCCTGGCTCTCGCGGCATACCGTACATCCTCCAACATAGGCCGCTACCGCCATCCCTGGCTCTCGCGGCATACCGTACATCCTGTACATAAAAAAGGGCGCCTGGAGGCGCCCATTCGTTTACTGCTTTGTTTTTACTTATTGATACTATTACTTGTTCGTAAACTCGGGGTAGGCTTCCATACCGCACTCGGCAAGGTCAACACCCTCGTACTCTTCCTCTTCGGTAACCCGGATTCCAGTTACAGCCTTGAGGATCGCCCAGACAACCAGGCTGGCTCCGAAGACCCACACGAAGATAGTCAGGGCGCCGATCAGCTGACCGCTGTAGCTGGCACCGGTATTGGTCGCAGGCACAACCAGCAGACCGAATAGACCCACTACACCGTGAACAGAGATCGCACCGACAGGATCATCAATCTTCAACTTGTCCAGAGACAGGATAGAGAAGACCACCAGCACACCACCGATCGCACCGATCAGGGTCGCCTGGAAAGCGCTTGGAGTAGAAGGCTCAGCCGTAATAGCTACCAGACCCGCCAGAGCACCGTTCAGCGCCATGGTCAGATCCGCCTTACCGAACAGCAGACGCGCAGTGATCAGTGCGGCAACCACACCACCAGCCGCCGCGGCGTTGGTGTTCAGGAAGACCATGGCAACCGATGCAGAGCTGGCAACATCGCCCAGCTTCAGGACAGAACCACCGTTGAAGCCGAACCAGCCCATCCACAGGATAAAGGTACCCAGGGTCGCCAGTGGCAGGTTGGCACCGGGAATGGCGTTAACCTGGCCATTAGCACCGTACTTGCCTTTACGAGCGCCCAGCAACAGGACACCAGCCAAAGCAGCGGCAGCACCGGCCATGTGCACGATACCGGAACCGGCGAAGTCAGAGAAACCAAGGTCACCCAGGTTGTACATGCCAAAGACATCGCCACCGCCCCAGGTCCAGTAGCCTTCCATTGGGTAGATGAAACCGGTCATAACCACGGCGAACAGCAGGAAAGACCACAGTTTCATACGCTCGGCAACCGCACCGGACACGATCGACATGGCGGTCGCTACGAACACCACCTGGAAGAAGAAGTCAGACGCGCCAGCGTAAATAGAACCGCCCACGAAGCCGTCTTCACGCTCGGCGAATTCGCCCATCACGCCATCCACATCGACATTTTCGATGCCAGACAGCAGCGGCGCGCCACCGTACATAATGGCGTAACCGCAAACCATGTACATCACGCAAGAGATCGCAAACAGGGCGATGTTCTTGGTCAAAATTTCAGTCGTGTTCTTGGAACGGACCAGACCGGCTTCCAGCATGGCAAAGCCGGCGGCCATCCACATGACCAGTGCGCCGCACACCAGGAAGTAAAAAGTATCCATCGCATACTGGAGATGATAAAGGTTGTTTTCCACAACAGTTCCCCTCTAAAAATTGAGTCGTTAAATTCGGTAGGTGTTTAAACGGCGTCGGTGCCGGTCTCACCGGTACGAATCCGGATCACCTGCTCAACGGAAGTCACAAAGATCTTGCCGTCACCAATTTTGCCGGTATGGGCCGCCTTGGTTACCGCTTCAATCACCTGATCGAGCAACTCGTCGGCGATGGCAATTTCCAGCTTGACCTTGGGCAGAAAATCCACCACATATTCGGCACCGCGATAGAGTTCGGTGTGGCCTTTCTGACGCCCGAAGCCTTTCACTTCAGAGACGGTGATACCCTGAACACCAATCTCGGAGAGGGCTTCACGCACATCATCGAGCTTGAAGGGTTTGACTATTGCTGACACTAACTTCATGTAGAATCTCCTGGTTTGTTTTCGGGCCCGGCCGTTGGCGCTGCGTCCCGCTCTTATTCTCTGGTCTTCCTGACCGGGCTGACCTTAGCCATTTACGCTTGGGTAAAACGCTGATGGCTAAGACCATGCATCCTCGTAGCAACTGTTCCGCAAAGGTACGCCTGAACAATTACGCGATACCTGCTCTTTGCATTGGCTGTGCCAAAACCATTATTTTCTTTATTTTCAATTAGTTAACATTAGTTACACGATTTCTTCGAGCCCCCCCAGGCTTGTCAGGCACCATTATTGGTCGACGCCCCCTAGTGGCGCACCAATAGGGGGCAAACCTTCCCTGTATCGTGCAGCAGGCACCATAAGCGCCCATTTAATGGACAGCCATGGTGCATTCCGCGGTGAAACCCCAGGCTTATCAAGGCCATTTCGGGCCAGCTGGCCGTTGGACCAATCCATTGCCAGCAACGCCTGTGCTAGAATGGCGCCTCTTCCAGAACCAACAGATTTTGCCTAGCTATGATTGATAAACTGTTTATTGCCGGCCTGAGTCGCCAGGCCGCCCAGATTCTCAGCGGGGACAAGTCCCAGTTTCATCAGGACGCCGAACAAAAGCTTCAGCTTTTACTGCAGAACGCCTTCGGCAAACTGAATCTGGTAAGCCGTGACGAATTCGATACTCAGGCCGCCGTTCTGGCGCGAACCCGGGAACGTCTGGAAGCGCTGGAAAAACGCTATCAACAACTCGTTGATGACCTGGAAAAGAAAGACGACCCTAAAGGTGAGTAAGCCCCTGGTTTCGTCCATGTTATGAAACCTGCTCAGCTGCTCCCCATTTACGCCCAGCCAGGCTTGTATTTTCCACCCGGCAAACCATAGAGTAGGACTCTTGCCCTAGCGGTTTGATACCGCCTTCGATGGAGAGTCTAATGCGCTGCGCTTACCCCCGAACTAAATGGCCCCTCAACCCAGCGAAGCGTCATTTGTCGCTGTCCAGCGGGACCTTGTTATGAGCGGCGCACTGGAAGGCATTCGGATACTCGACCTGAGCCGTATCCTTGCCGGCCCCTGGGCGACCCAGATGCTGGCCGATTTCGGCGCTGAGGTGATCAAGGTTGAGCGCCCGGGCAACGGTGACGACACCCGGGGCTGGGGTCCGCCCTATATAAAGAACGCAGCCGGGGAAGATACCGAAGACGCGGCCTATTTCCACGCCGCCAATCGCGGCAAGCGCTCCATCAGCATCGACATTACCCAACCCGAGGGTCAGCAGCTGATCCACAAGCTGGCCAAACAATGCGATGTGCTGGTAGAAAACTACAAGGTCGGCGGGCTGGCAAAGTACGGCCTCGACTACGACGCCCTGCGATCAACTAACCCCTCTCTTATCTACTGTTCCATCACCGGCTTTGGCCAAACCGGCCCTTATAAAAGCCGCGCCGGCTACGACTTTATGATCCAGGCCATGGGGGGCCTGATGAGCATAACCGGAGATCCACAGGGGCAACCCATGAAAGTTGGAGTTGCCCAGGCCGATATCATGACCGGCCTCTATGCTTGTAACGCCATTCAGGCGGCGCTGATTCATCGTATGAAAACGGGGCAGGGACAACAGATTGACCTGGCACTGCTCGATGTTCAGGTCGCCACTCTGGCCAACCAGGGCATGAATTATCTGGCCAGCGGCAAGAGCCCCGAACGGCTGGGCAATGCTCACCCGAATATCGTGCCCTACCAGGCCTTCGCTACCGCCGATGGCCATATCATTCTGGCCGTAGGTAACGATGCCCAGTTTGCCAAATTCTGTACGCTGGCCGGACAACCCGAATTAGCCCGGGATCCCCGCTTTGCCAGTAATCGTTCTCGCGTCGAGAACCGGCATCAATTACTGCCTGACATCGAATACTTGATGCGCCAGCACAACAGTGACTGGTGGCTGGAAAACTTATCCCGGCAAGGCGTACCCTGCGGCCCGATCAATACCTTGGAACAGGTCTTTGCCGACCCCCAGGTTCAACATCGTCAGATGCAGGTTGAACTGCCTCATACCGAGGCCGGTAACAGCCCTTCCATTGCCAATCCGGTGAAGTTTTCTGAAACCCCCATCAATTATCATCAGGCACCGCCCCTGCGCGGGGAGCATAGCCAGGAGATTCTCGAAGAGCTATTGGATATGAACCAACAGGACTGGCGTCACTTATTCGGGAAAAACATTGTGCAATAGCAGAGCCCATCATTCGGAGACTTTGCCGTCTATTATTGCTTCAGTCGGTAGCTTTCAAGCGATTGATGACAATCATGGTTGCTTCCTAATAAGCCATCGCAGAGCTGCACAAAAATCTCTTTTGCCCGGGATTCAATAATGTCCCCGTGGGCTATGATAATGCGCTCAAAATCCCATTGAGCAATGCGATCAATCGCCGCCGAAAACGCAAGTTTATCCTTTAGAATAAACTTGCGCTTCAAGGGGGGGGCAAGACAGATTCCTTTAAAGCCCATAGGCTCCAATACCCATCGAGTGATTAACCCGGCCAGTCCAGGCGGGCGAGCGTCATAATGCTGAATCAAATCCGTAACAATCAGTGAGCCGGTTCTGGGGTGGAAAAACACCGTCTCATCAAAAAATGGTGCGCCCTGTATATGCACTTGCTCAAGGTCCTTCTTCCACGCTAAAACAGGAGAAGCACCCAATAGACGATACTGGTTGGATCTAATCTTGGCGGGTATACCGGGACTCACATACAGTGCGGCTTCTGGATACGCTTGATGCCACTCATCGAGCCACAGGTTATGCCCGTTGTTAGGGCCAACCAGATATTCTACAGCGCCAAGCGACTCGACCTCACTCGCCAGCTCGGGCAACAAGCGAGTAGGAGAATGCACCCACAGTCCGCCGCTGGACAAACGCACAATGGTCATGCGAACGCGCAAAGGCACTCCGAGCAGGCTCATGATATCGTCATGAATCCACAGCCCATCGCTCAGCTGATTCATCCAACCCGCCCCATTCATACTGCCACGACAAGGTGACCGCATTCTTATCATTATTGTTGTCAGTAAGTCTCGTACAGGTTGGGTACGAATGCCACTTCAATGCCGGCTCGAAACAGCAATTACTTCTTTTGGTTGATACCGGCTAGGGCACCTCTGATGAATTCAGATGAACTCTGGCTTTCAGGCGAATCCAGAATCGCGGCACGTCTTTGCAGTAAGGTCCAGACCTTTCAAAAAGGCGTAACAAAGAGTCCGGGGTCGCCTGAAAGCCCCGTAGGGCGGTTCTAAAATGGTTTCTCTCGGTGTTGAAGCCCTTGTTCAGGTCTCGACATGAACGGCGAGCTTCGCCTTGA
>NZ_JAKSDZ010000065.1 GCF_023509475.1 Aestuariirhabdus haliotis
AATGGTTTTTATCAAGGCGAAGCTCGCCGTTCATGTCGAGACCTGAACAAGAGCTTCAACACCGAGAGAAACCATTTTAGGACCGCCCTACGGGGATTTCAGGCGAACCCAGACTCTTTGTTACGCCTTTTTGAAAGGTCTGGACCTTACTGTAAAGACGTGCCGCGATTCTGGATTCGCCTGAAAGCCAGAGTTCATCTGAATTAATCAGAGGTGCCATAAGCACCAAAATCAGTTTTTATAGAATAAAGAATCAGAGGTCCCTTGGCAAAACACCCTATGCCCAGCATCAGGCATGCTCATTAATGCGTTCAGCAATCAGGTTATTAACCACCGAGGGGTCGGCCAGGGTGGAGGTATCTCCCAGGTGTTCGTACTCATCGGCGGCTATCTTGCGCAGTATTCGACGCATGATTTTACCGGATCGGGTCTTGGGTAATCCCGGTGCCCATTGGATGATATCGGGGGTAGCGATCGGCCCTATCTCGCCGCGTACCCATTGGCAGAGTTCCTGTTTGAGTTGGTCGCTGTGCTCGATTCCGGTTTTCAGGGTGACATACACATAGATCCCCTGGCCTTTGATCGCATGGGGATAGCCGACCACAGCCGCCTCGGCCACATCCTGATGAGCGACCATAGCGCTTTCAATTTCGGCAGTGCCCATACGGTGGCCTGAAACGTTGAGCACATCATCAACCCGTCCTGTAATCCAGTAATCGCCATCTTCGTCCCGGCGAGCTCCGTCGCCAGTGGCATACATGCCCTTAAATTTGGTGAAGTAGGTTTGCTCGAAGCGCTCGTGATCGCCATAAACGGTGCGAGCCTGTCCTGGCCAGCTGTCGAGCATCACCAGATTACCTTCGCCGGCGCCTTCGATGATATTGCCCATATTATCGACCAGGGCCGGTAGCACACCAAAGAAGGGGCGGGTGGCCGAGCCGGGTTTGAGTGCGGTGGCTCCAGGCAGGGGGCTGATCATGATGCCACCGGTTTCTGTTTGCCACCAGGTATCGACAATGGGGCAGCGCTCGTCGCCGATGGTTTTGTAATACCACTGCCAGGCTTCGGGGTTAATCGGCTCGCCGACCGAACCGAGCAGTTTCAGGCTGGATCGACTGGAGCCTGCGATGGCTTGATTGCCATCGGCCATCAACGCTCGTATAGCGGTGGGTGCGGTATACAGAATATTGACCCCGTGTTGATCAATGGTGTGACTCATGCGGCTGGCATCTGGCCAGTTGGGAAGTGCTTCGCTTATCAATGTGGTGGCGCCATTGGCCAGGGGGCCGTAGACCAGATAGCTGTGGCCGGTTATCCAGCCAACATCGGCCGTACACCAGTAGATATCGCCCTCTTTGTAATCAAACACATACTGGTGGGTCATCGAGGCGTACACCAGATAGCCTCCACTGGTATGCACCACGCCCTTGGGTGTGCCGGTTGATCCCGAGGTGTAGAGGATGAACAGTGGATCCTCAGCACCCATCTCTTCGGCGGGGCAATGGGGTGATGCCAGGTTAGACAACTCATGCCACCAGACATCGCGCTGCGCTTGCCACTCGATAGCTGTGCCCGTACGTCGGTATACGATCACTTTTTCAACACTGGTGATGCTCGGGTGGGTCAACGCCTGGTCGATATTGTGCTTCAGGGGAACCCTGCGGCCACCGCGAACGCTTTCGTCGGCGGTGATCACCAGTTTGGAGCGGCAATCGATCAGGCGACCGGCGATAGCGTCGGGAGAAAATCCCGCGAACACCACCGAATGGATAGCGCCGATACGAGCACAGGCCAGCATGGCGATAGCGGCTTCAACTATCATGGGCATATAAATAGTGACAACATCGCCTTTGCGTACGCCCTGGCTTTTTAAACCATTGGCAAATCGGCACACCTGCTCGTGGAGTTCGCGGTAGCTGACCGTTTTATGCTCATTCGGGTCATCGCCTTGCCAGATAATGGCGGTTTGATCGCCGCGCAGTTCCAGGTGTCGGTCGAGACAATTGCTCGCTACGTTTAAGGTACCATCCTGAAACCACTGGATGTCGACGTGGTGATAATCGAAAGAGACGTCCTTTACCCGGGTGAAGGGTTTGATCCAGTCGATGCGTTGAGCCTGTTCACGCCAAAAGCCTTGCGGATTAACGATCGACTGCTGATACAGGGTGCGGTAGAGCGTTTCATCGGCCCAGGCCTGGTCTGCGATTTCGGATTTAACTGGATAGAGAGCGTGGTGATTCATGATGGCGTGCGTAGCTCCTTATCTGCTTGCTTGCCTTGGCGGTGATGAACTGTGCCAGGAAGGGCGGGGTACGGCGGGTCAACGCAGTCTTTTTGATCGGCTACATTGCTCGAATCGGGTATAAAAAATGATCGACGACCCATGGATAATTACTAAAAATTCAAGTGTAACCGGCGCCGAAGAACCTTTTTCTATTTTGGTCAGCACCCCATAGGGCAACCATTAGACATTGGTATATTTGCTTAATCGAGCATAAAAAACGGCTGGAAATGTGACGGATTTTTTAGTGATGATTCAGAAATGGCGCGGCCAGCTTATCCAAATAAGAGAGCGCTAAACGCTGGGTGCCGGTCCATATTTAAGCCGAACGTACATGAGCGCGGTGGTCAGAGCGTCGCCATAAGCGGTGTGGCGTTCCAGCATGGGCAGTTGTAGTTTTTCCGCGATGGTAGCAAAACGGCCATCCACTTCCATATCTGGATGTTGGCGTTTCACTTTTTGCAGATAGTACTGACTGAGTTCGATACTTTGGTTGGGCAAGCTGAAGCCAAACAGCTCCTTGTAGTGGCGGTTGAGCACACCAATATCGAAGCGGATAAAATAACCAAGAATAGGTCTGTTCCCGATGTAATGCAGCAACTCGGTCAGGGCTTGTTCGGTTTCCATTTGCCCCTGAAGGTCGACCTCTCTTAGTTTGTGAATAAGTATCGCTTCCGGGTTCATGCTGTCTGGAGCATTGAGCTTTACATCGAAACGCCGGCTGGTGAGGATTTCATTACCTCGGACTGGTACGGCACCAATGGATAAGATGTCTGCGCTTTTTGGATCCAGGCTGGTGGTTTCCATATCGAGGGAGATGTATTCGTCGCCTTCGAAACGATCGAATAGAAAGCGGTACTCACTGTGACGAAAACGGTAGCGGTCAATCGGGCGACGTACGTAATTGTTGAATGCGCCGGAAATGCTCACGGATTCTCCAGATGAAAATGGACTTCCAGATATTGTTTGAATTTCTTTACGACGTGTAAAGCGTGGCGCAACAAGTCCCGTTGGCTTCTGGAGTGAGTGCCTAAATCCAGTAATTGTTTGTCGGGTTGCTGATCACCATTACGTTGCTGCTCCAATTGCAGTTGCAGGAACAGCTGCAGTGCTTCGGCGATATTTCCGGCCAGGGGTTTGGGAATAACACCGTTATGGGCCAGCTCGTCGAGCCGTTCAAAGGTGTTGCTTAAGGGCAGGCGTTGTTCCATGGCCAGGGCACGAATGCCCTGGACGATGGGGAAAACACCACCCCGGTTGAGATCCAGGCTGTGCCAGGACAATTTCAGTTGACCAAAAAAAGTGAGCGGCGTATGGAACTGCAGTGCAGGGCGGGTGAAGTTTCGAATAAACAGGTGGTCCGATGACAGTTGGCGCAACTGACGTTGTTGGAAATCGTGGAATAAACCCAGCTTTCCGGCCACGCCATGCACATCGATCATGGTGGCAATTTTCTGCAGGTGCTCGCTGGAAGGATCCAGAATCCATTGGTTGCTCTGTTCCAGCCACTGTTGCAGGGGTCTGGCCCACATGGGGTTGTCAACGCACACCTCACCCTTGCTCGGAGCGTAGCCCAGGGAGAGCAGCTCGGCATGTATTCCTTGCATGATCTCTGGACATTGAACCCATTCGAAATTGTCCTCGATGATCAAGCCGTAATCGAGCGGGCCTTTGAGAATTTGCTCGTTTCGTCCGGCGCTGCCCATAAACACCAGGCAGCAATGTTGTTGAATATCCTCGGCTACGTGGCGTTGAAATACTTTACTCACCACCTGTTCATGTAAGGTGGAGAGAAGTTTGCTGATAAAACGGCTCTTGATGCCGTTCGTTAACAGACGCTCTATCAGTTCATCCAGGCTATCGACGGCACGTTTCAGGTCGCGTTCGTCATCGGCCCGGGCAATACGCAGTGCAAGAATATGAGAATGTGTCGATAGCAGACTGAGAATATGAGTCAGGGTCAATACGCCCAAGACCTTGTCGGGGGTATTGCTATCGAACACCACCACCCGCTCTATCTGGTGACGGGTCATCAGGAGCATGGCATCAAACAGGAAGTCTCCGGTTTGCACCGATATCAACTCATAATGAGCTAACTCTGACACCGCCGTATCCAGCGGTAATTGTTCGAGAACCGAAGCGTGTAGCAGGTCGGTGCCGGTTAGCATGCCATAACCTCGCTCACTTTTAATCAGGGCGCAATCGGTATGGCTCTGTTTCATCTGCAGGGTGATCTCGGCAATCGTTGCCTCGGCCTCAACAATCTGCAGGGGCAGTATATTGCTGGATTCGATCTTGTTGAGAATAAACTCGGACAGGTTTTGTTGGCCTTCGCTGTCTCGCATTAATTGCTGCTTATCAACCAGATCGGTTTGGAAGTAACGGCGAAAGCCCGTGTTCTGCTCGCTCAGTTGCTCGAATGTAATACGTGGCAGTTGATAGCAGATGGCTTCTTCGAGGCAGACATATTCGTGTTTGCTGTTGCCGGAAAACAGCGAGCGCACATCGAACATATCATCGTGGGTGTAATGGGCGTAGATCTCTTCGTGATCTTCAGCGTTGCGTTCTTCCACCACCCCCTTGTGGATAATATTGAGCCCATGGGTCGCCTGCTGAGCCTGAACGATAATATCGCCACTGGCGTGGTAGCTCAGATCGAGGCTGTTCACGACCATTTTGCGCTCTTGTTCGTTGAGCGTATCAAAAGGTGGATTGTTAAAATTGAAGCTGTCGGGCATAGCTGTCACCTACAGAACCGGGCGTCACCGCAGGACTGGATCGCTGCTGTTTTTCGTTGTTATAAATCAGGAGTGCCTTAGCCCTAAGAATCTATGTCAGGGGTAGGGCAAACTCCAGCAGACCTTAGTAGTAATTATACCCCGGGATTGGTCGCCATAGGCGGCTCAATCAAACACCGATGACCGATCCGTGCCTGGGCTTGACGGCACCGATAAATCCCTGAACCATGGGACCCACGGGATCCTATAAAAAGCAGGAAGGACGCATGTTGCAGGGTTGGCTGATCGCGGTAATCTCCGTGGTCTATATTTCGGTGCTTTTCGTCGTTGCCTATTATGGCGACAAAAAGCTGGGAGACGACAGCCGCCTGCGGTGGCTGGTCTACAGTCTGTCGCTTACCGTGTATTGCACCTCCTGGACATTTTTTGGTGCGGTGGGTCAGGCCGCCAACAGTTTATGGGCGTTTTTGCCGATCTACCTGGGCCCCATTTTGATGTTTCTGTTTGGCTGGAAGTTGATCGCTCGGATTATCCAGATCAGTAAGCAAGAGAATATCACCTCCATTGCCGACTTTATTGCGGCCCGTTATGGCAAGTCACAGATGCTGGCGGTGTTTATCACCGTTATCGCAGTGTTCGGTGTCTTGCCCTACATCGCCCTGCAGCTGAAGGCCATCATGATGGGCTATAACCTGCTCAGCGCCGGCAGCGAAGATCAGCTGGTGTCCGGCTTTTCGCTCGATTTTGGTCAGGACACTGCGCTGCTGGTTACCCTGATTCTGGGGGCGTTCACTATTTTGTTTGGCACCCGGCATCTTGATGCCACCGAGCATCACCGGGGCATGATGCTGGCGATCTCCTTCGAGTCGATTATCAAGCTCGTGGCCATTCTTGTGGTGGGGGTTTATATCACCTATGTGGTCAATAATGGTTACGCGGATATCTGGCAAAAAGCCCGAGCGGTTGAGCATACCAATGAGCTGATCGAGCAGGGTACCAATGTCTGGATCATGCTGGCGCAGACGGTACTGGCGGCGCTGATGATTCTCTGCTTGCCGCGCCAGTTCCATGTCACGGTGGTGGAAAACCTGGAACCTTCAGACCTGGAAAAAGCTCGTTGGTTGTTTCCGCTGTACCTGATTGGTGCCGTTATTTTTGTCGTACCCATCGCACTCGCCGGGCAGCTGGTATTCAGCGGCAGCGATGTGGTGGCCGATACCTTTGTTATGAACCTGCCCCTGGCGATGGGGCAGAAAGAGGTGGCCCTGCTGGCCTTTATTGGGGGCGCCTCGGCCGCGATCAGTATGGTTATTGTGGCCACGGTTGCCCTCAGTACCATGGTCAGTAACGATATTGTGCTGCCCCTGTTCATGCGTCGTAACCTGTTTAATAAAACCAGCTTCGACGAATTCAGCGGCTTGCTGCTCTATGTTCGGCGCACCACCATTATGGTGATTGTGCTGATGGCCTATTTCTATTATCGCGTGCTCGGCAGTGTCGATTCGTTGGCATCGACCGGGTTGCTATCCTTTGCTGCCGTGGCCCAGTTTGCCCCCGCCATGATTGGTGGTGTTTTATGGAAACAGGCCAATATAAAAGGCGTTGTGGCAGGATTAATCGCCGGGGTCGGGCTCTGGTTTTATACCATGGTCATTCCCACCCTGGTGCGAGCCGGTGCAGTGCCGCAAAGTTTTCTCGACGAGGGGCCCTGGGGTATCGCCGGGCTCAGCCCCGATGCCATTTTTCGCATATCCGTGCTGGATGGCACCACTAACGGTATTGTCATTAGTCTGGTGGCCAATCTGGTGTGTTTTCTGGTGGTGTCCTGGCTGACCGAGCCGCGCCTGTCGGAGAAGATGCAAGCGGCGGTTTTTGTCGGTGCGCCGGTGGATGGCGGTGATGAACTGTCCAATATCAAGGTTACGCTGGCCGACCTCAGCGCGCTGGCTTCCCGCTTCGTCGGGGAACGCCGGGTCACTAACAGCTTTGAGCATTTTGCCTTTCGTTTCCAGCAAAATCTGGCCCCCAATCGGTATGCTTCGCGAGAGTTGCTGGAGCACACAGAACGTCTGTTAGCCGGTGTGATCGGTGCATCGTCGGCGCGAGTGGTCTTGCGCTCGGCGGTCAGCGGTCGACGTATGCAGCTCGATGATGTGGTGTCGATCGTCGATGAAGCTTCCGAGGCTTTGCAGTTCAGTCGGGAACTCTTGCAGGGAGCTATCGAGAACATCAGCCAGGGCATCAGTGTGGTGGATCGGGATCTGCATCTGGTGGCCTGGAATCGCCGTTATCTGGAGTTTTTCAATTATCCTGATGGGCTGGTTCGGGTCGGTCGCCCCATTGCCGATATTATTCGTTATAACGCTTCCCGTGGACTCTGCGGTGAGGGTGATATTGAGGAGCATGTGGCCAAGCGGGTTGATTATATGAAGCAGGGAACGGCCCACAGTTTCGAGCGTGTTATGCCCTCGGGACAGGTGGTCGAGATGCAGGGCAACCCCATGCCTGGTGGTGGCTTCGTGACCAGCTTTACGGATATTACCCCATACCGAAAGGTGACCCGGGAACTGAAGCAGATCAACGAGGAGCTGGAGCAGCGGGTGGCCCGTCGGACCGGTGAACTGTCTCAGGTGAACCGGCAACTGGTGGGCGCCATGGCCGATGCGGCTGATGCCAACCAGAGTAAGACTCGCTTTCTGGCGGCAGCCAGCCATGACCTGATGCAACCCTTGAACGCCGCCCGTCTGTTTACCGCGTCCCTGGTGCAACAGGAACAACCGGGTGAAGGTAAGGAGTTGGCACAGAACATCGACAGCTCGCTGCGCGCGGCGGAGGAGTTGTTGACCGATTTGCTCGATATTTCCAAGCTGGATGCCGGGGGCGTGGAGCCTCAATTCAGCGATTTCCCGGTCAGCGAACTCTTATCTCCACTGTGTGCCGAATTCTCCGCCATGGCGGAAAGTTCGCAGATGGAGTTCGACACCGTTAACTCTTCCCAGGTGATTCGCAGCGACAATAAACTGTTGCGCCGCATTGTGCAGAACTTCCTCACTAATGCGTTTCGTTATGCCAAGCGTGGTCGGGTGGTGCTGGGGTGTCGGCGACAGGGCGACAAGCTGCGAATTGAAATATGGGATAACGGCCCGGGCATTCCGCAGAGTCGACTGCAGGAAATATTTGAGGAGTTCCGCCGCCTGGACAGTCATGCGACTCAGGAAGTAAAGGGCGTAGGTCTGGGGCTGGCGATTGCCGAGCGCATCAGCAAAATGCTCGACCATCCACTGGCGGTACGTTCCTGGGAAGGGGCTGGTTCGGTGTTCTCGGTCGAGGTGCCACTTGGGGATGCGACCCAGGTTCAACAGCGCAACCTGCAGAAAGTTTCTCCGGGTAATGCTTTGCGCGGTCGGCGAGTGCTTTGTATCGATAACGAAGAAACCATTTTGGCAGGCATGAAAGCGCTGCTGGAACGTTGGCAATGCGAGGTGTTCGTCAGTCGCGATCTGGCGGGCGGATTGGCCCTGCTCGATAGTGGTATCGAGCTTGATATTCTGCTGGCCGACTATCACCTGGACGATGGCAAAACCGGGCTGGAAGCGATACTGGGGTTACGCCAACAGATGGGTGTACCCTTACCGGCGGTGTTGATTACTGCCGATGGTCGTCAGACATTGCAGGATCAGGCGCGGGAAGAGGGCGTCGCCTATCTGGCCAAGCCGGTCAAGCCGGCAGCACTGAGGGCGCTGATCAGCAGCCTTAGCCGGCGCTGAGGCAGGAAGGGGATATAAAGGGTTAGAGCGAGGGAAGGTCCTAGCCGTTGCTGTTGTCCAGCTGGGGTGGCTCGATTTCCAGTTGCTGCACGGCAATAACCGCCTGGGTTCGATTGCGAACGTTCAGTTTTTTGAAGATGGCGGTCGCGTGGGCTTTGATGGTGGCTTCCGAAACATTGAGGTCGTAAGCGATCTGTTTGTTCAGCATACCCTCGGTCAGCATACCCAATACCTTGAACTGTTGCGGCGTCAAAGAGGCAATACGCTCGGCAAGATCCAGGCTGGCTTCATTGTTGGCGGCAGCACCAATCGAACTTTCGGGTTGCCAGACATCGCCATCCAGCACAGCTTGCAGGGCGGTTGCGATGGTTTGCTGGGAGGAAGATTTGGGAATAAATCCCGATGCACCATACTCAATCGCCTGATTGATGACCGATACATCCTCGGTCGCCGATACCATCACCACCGGGATTTGCGGGTATTGCCCTCGCAGGTAGATCAAACCGGAGTATCCGTGGGCACCGGGCATGTGCAGGTCGAGCAGCACCAGATCGGCATCACCATGGGTTTCCAGAACCTGCTGCAGGGATTCAATGGACTCAGCTTCGAGCAGGTTGACCTCTTCGACGGCCTGATTGACGGCTTGCTGCAGAGCTGTGCGAAACAGCGGGTGGTCGTCGGCAACAATAATCTTATAGCTACTCATAATGACTAAGTCCCTGTTATAACAGATCGATAGTGCCAGCAGGCCGATGGCGAGTCAAATACCCTAAACTTATCAGGGTTTTATTGGAAGCCCTGCCGTTTCTGTCAGCCGCTTAAATAGCGTTAGCTGTTGATTTATACAGTGCTTGGCTGGAAAATAGACGGTTCCAGGTTTTCTACCAATAGCATTGCTCATGCCTGCCAGCCCCCAGCGAAAAATAATCCATATCGATTGCGATTGCTTTTACGCCGCGATCGAGATGCGCGATGATCCTTCCCTGCAGGGTCTTCCTATCGCCGTCGGCGGCAGCCCCGATCGCCGGGGTGTTGTGGCAACCTGCAATTACCCGGCCCGCAAATTCGGCATACATTCGGCGATGGCGGCGGCGACCGCTCGTAAACTCTGCCCATCGTTGCGGTTTATTCGGCCACGTATGGACGCTTACCGCGAAGCATCCCGGCAAATTCATAAGATTTTTGCCGACTATACCGAGCTGATTGAACCCCTGTCCCTGGATGAGGCTTATCTGGATGTGAGTGCGTCTTCGCACCATCAGGGCAGCGCGACACGCATTGCCGAGGAGATACGCCAACGGGTGCGCGAACGGGTCAATATTACTGTTTCGGCTGGAGTGGCCCCGAATAAGTTTTTGGCCAAAGTTGCCAGCGACTGGAATAAACCCGACGGTTTGTTTGTGATTTTGCCGGAGCAGGTTGACAGTTTTGTGCAGCAGCTGCCGGTTAAACGGCTGCATGGAGTAGGGCGTGTGACGGAAAAAAAGTTAAAACGCCTTGGCATTGAAACCTGCGGCGAACTGAGAGTTTTCAGCCAACTCGACCTGATCAATTACTTCGGCAGCTTTGGCGATCGTCTGCATCAATTGGCCCAGGGAATCGATAACCGCACTGTGCAAAGCAGCCGACGTCGAAAGTCACTAAGTGTGGAGCATACCTTTGATCAGGACCTACCCACCCTGGAAACCGTGCTCGAGCAATTGCCGGGCTTACTGACTGAGCTGGAACGCCGACTGCAAGGGAAACTGCCGGAGGGGTATTCGCTGAGCAAGCGTTTCGTGAAAGTAAAATTTGCCGATTTTACCCAGACAACCCTGGAGGCGTTAATCAGTGGCGAGGCTGATCAGCATCTGGAGGAAAGCCAGTACCGCCCCTTGATGAGCCAGGCCTGGCAGCGAGGGGCGAAACCGGTCCGCTTGCTGGGCGTCGGTGTGCGCTTGCGAGACTTACAGGAAGCTGAAGCGCTGGAGCAGCTGGATCTGTTCCAGTGCTGACCGCCTGCTAGTGAATGCTATTCTGGCTGGTCGGTGTTTCTGCCGACTGAGCACCCAGTTGAATAAAGTCACCAATCGCTTTACCCAGGGCTTCGGAGCGTTCCGGGTTACGAAACTGGGCCATAATCCGGGGCGCCATATTCGGTAGCATCAGCAGGTCGACCAGTACCCGGTTAAAGAAATCGGGACCATTGTGGTTGGTGGCCAGTTGTTCCAGAAAGGACTGAAGACGCAGTGGATCTTCCAGGTCTTCCCAGCAACGGCTGGCAATCGCCGCCAGAATATCCCCGTCATTGGAGATTGCACTGTCGAGTAGCTGATCGATTAATTGTTGGCGTATGGCCGGTGCCTTGCTGTGGGAAATGCCACGTAACAGGGCGGCGATCAGCGCGTTCGGAGCGCCTTTGGTCAACAATTGCTGAGCGCGGTCGACCAGTGCGGTGGTCAGCTTGTGATCGATGGCCTCATTCTCCAGGCAGCAGCAGAGTAATTCGAGGGGAACGGCTGGCACTGTTGCTACAGCGACTCGCAGGTGACGGGCATTATCGTCCTGTTCAAGTCGGGCGCAAATATCGGCAATGCCCTGTAACCCCAATCCTTGCCAGTGATCAAATGCTTGTCCGGCAAAATAGTCGTGAGCGGGTTGATAAAAGGTGGAGGGGGGCAATGCCAGAATGCGCGAGGCGCGGGCGTGAAAGCAGGCCATGCGCTCCTCTTCGGGTTTGAAGGCATAAGGGGTTTCTTTCAAGGCGTCCTCGGTCGGGTCGACGCTGCCCAGTTCCAGCTTTTCCCCCACGGTTTTGATAATGCGCAACAGAAAGTCATCACGGCTGGACGCGACCAGTTTGCCTTCGCGGTCGAGGGGAAACTTCAGGAACCAGATCACGGGCAAGGCCCCTTGACGGGTATCGCTGAGCACAAACCCCAGCCAGGCTTGTTGCAGATAAGGGTAAGGGTAGGGCGTCTGGCCCAGCTCGAAGCCGAGTAATTGCTGGCGAGGCAATTTGCGAAGGCGCCTGCCCATATCAAACACCTGCAAGCGAATGTCGCTCTGTTCCAGAAATTCGGTCAATGTACCGATATTGCTCATGCTATTACCTACTTCGTCGCTGCTGGCATTTTTGGTGGCATGGCTTATGCCATTGATTGGGGGGTCAGACAAAGGCGCCCATTGTAGGCAGTGGACACGGTGGGCTCAAGTCGGTTTTGGTGATCTGCGCTACCTTGATCTGGTAGCTCGAGCAGGGCAATGGTAAAGTGCCGGCTATGAACCTCCCGAAAACATTGCTGCTGATCCTGAGCCTGTTGTTGGCCCCCATAGTCGGTGCCAACTCTACGCTCTCGATGGTGGATTTGACGGCGATGGAAGCCCATTGCAGCTCGGCAAAAATGGCTGTTGAATCGTCTGCTATGGCCGAAACCTGCCCGATGCAGATGATGCCTGTGGATTGCGCCGAATGCGATCTGCAACAGATGGCCCATAGCTGCTGCCAGTTGTCTGGTGCGGCATTGCTGGTAGCAAAAACTGCCCTCGATGCCTCGGCGCCACCCCCTCCGCTGGCCGTTCTGCGATGTGGCCTGGAGGCTGACCCCTGTTACCCCATCGATCACCCTCCCCAATAATCTCCACGATCTGTTGCTGTGTCTGAAGGGGGCCGAAGCTGGCTCTGAGTAATGATTGTCTGGAGAAATAGAATGCTTACAAGAACCTTTTTGGCGGCCTTGAGTGCGGTCGCTGCGTTACTGTTTTCACTGATGGCTACACCGGTTATGGCCGAGGATTCACTACCTCTGGTATCGGTGTATAAATCTCCTAGCTGCGGTTGTTGCGGCAGTTGGATCAAGCATCTCGAGGAGAGTGGCTTCAAGGTAGAAGCCCATAATCGGGATAATATGAACCCCATCAAGAGGCAAGCTGGACTGACGCCTGCTATTGCATCTTGTCATACGGCCTTTGTTGATGGCTACGTGGTCGAAGGTCATGTGCCGGCCAATGATATCAAGCGGATGCTAACCGAGCGTCCTGATATCAAGGGTATTTCGGTGCCGGGCATGCCTGTTGGTTCACCGGGTATGGAGATGGGGGATCGAGTCGATGCATACGATGTGGTGAGCTTTGACGATAAGGGAAATACGAAAGTGTTCCACTCTTATCCCTAGCCGCTAGCTAAGCCATTCTGGCTTAAAGCGCCCTGCCAGATGAGTGGGGCGTTTAAGGCACCTCTGATTAATTCGAATAGATCTCTGCGGATCCTAAAATGGTTTTTATCAAGGCGAAGCCCTTGTTCATGTCGAGACCTGAACAAGGGCTTCAACACCGAGAGAAACCATTTAAGGACCGCCCTACGGGGCTTTCAGGCGAATCCAGAGTTCATCTGAATTAATCAGAGATGCCTTAAGTCGAGTTCTTAGTGCTCGACCTCGGCTGACGCTCGATATACCCTGTTTGACTCACCGACTGTGGAGTCATATATGTCATTAACGCCTTTTCATATAGCCGTGCCGGTTCGTGACCTGAACGAAGCCCGGGCATTTTATGGTGACCTGTTGGGTTTTCCTGAAGGTCGCAGTGACAGCCATTGGATTGATTACAGCATGTATGGTCACCAGTTTGTGGTGCACCTGAATGAAGCCCTGGGCGCTAATGGCAAGGTGACACTTTGTCATAATGATGTGGACGGTCATGGTGTTCCCGTACCCCATTGTGGCGTGGTGCTGGAAATGCCACAGTGGCAAGCACTGGCCCAGCGGCTGCGGGATGCCAACGTCGAGTTTGTTATCGAACCCTATATTCGTTTTGCCGGGCAGCCTGGGGAACAGGCGACAATGTTTTTTATGGATCCCAGCGGCAATGCACTGGAATTCAAGGCATTCGCCGATATTGAGAACCAGCTGTTCGCCAGTTAAAGGTTTTCTGGATGGATCTGTCAGGGAGGCATTGATGCCCTATCACTCTTTGCAATACATCGGTGCGGTGCTGGATCGGGCCGATCATCGCCGCAACGACGATGACTGGTTGACTCAACAGCACCCCCACGCGCGTTTAGTGGTGCTATGGCGCAATCGGCATCTGTTCGACGAATCATCCCAACCGGTGCCGCGTATATTGCAAGGGAATATGGCGGTCGAGCTGATGCAGCTCGGTAATGAGTTAACCTTTTTGGGAGAGGTCGAGGGTCAAGCGCTGTTTACGGTGGATCTGTCGGCGCTGGACGAATCCGAATTGCTGCAACGGGTACAGGGCGGGCGCTTGCTGGATTTGCGCTTGGTCGGTCCGTTGCTGGAACGCGAACAGGCGGCTCAGCTGGCTTATGCTCGGGGCATTCTCTACTGGCATCGCCAGCACCGTTTCTGTGGCCGCTGTGGTTCGCCGACTCAAAGCCAGCGAGCTGGGCATGTGCGCCGCTGCAGTGATGCCAGTTGTGGCCGAGAAACCTATCCGCGTACCGATCCGGCCGTCATTATGCTGGTGGAGCTTCCAGCCAGTGACTCAGAGCCTGCACGCTGTTTGTTGGGCCGCCAGAATGGGTGGCCCGCCGGAGTGTATTCCACCCTGGCGGGCTTTGTTGAACCGGGAGAATCGCTGGAAGCGGCGGTGGCTCGTGAAGTCAGTGAAGAGGCCAGTATTGAGGTGAGCGACGTACAGTATCAAGCGTCCCAGCCTTGGCCATTCCCATCTTCGCTGATGCTCGGTTTTCGGGCCCGGGCTCTGACTCAGGAGATTCGTCTCGACGACGATGAGTTGGAGGATGCCCGCTGGTTCAGTGCCGATGAGCTGCGCATGGCCGGTGAATGGAACAGCGAAGGGGATGGATTAAAGCTGTCCCGCCGGGATTCAATCTCCCGTGCTCTGGTCGATGCCTGGGTGGCCGAGCAGCCCTAGGGCACCTCTGATTAATTCGGATAGATCTCTGCGGATCCTAAAATGGTTTTTATCAAGGCGAAGCTCGCCGTTCATGTCGAGACCTGAACA
>NZ_JAKSDZ010000066.1 GCF_023509475.1 Aestuariirhabdus haliotis
CGCCTTTTTGAAAGGTCTAGACCTTACTGCAAAGACGTGCCGCGATTCTGGATTCGCCTGAAAGCCAGAGTTCATCTGAATTAATCAGAGGTGCCCTAGATCAGAATGAGCAAAATAGAGATCCAGATCGTAATGGCCGGGGCGGTGAATATGGGCGTAGCGGATCCATTCTGTTTCGGGAATGATCACACCGGTTTCTTCAGCAAACTCCCTGACCATGGCGGCAGCCGACTCTTCACCGGCTTCTATTTTTCCCCCCACGCCATTAAACAAACCCCGTTGCCATTCCGGATTGATCTTGTTGATCAACACCACCTGTCTTGAGTCTTGTGAAAATAGAAAGCCGGTAACGTATTGTTTCACGGAGATTCCTCTTAAATTAATAGCCGCGTCATTGAAGCAAAGCTTTGCTAATCCCTAAAGACATTATCATCAGGATTCAGGGGGTCGTATTTGATGGTGATAGTTTTGCCGTCAGGGTAGAGGGACGCTTTGCGTTTGGCTACGCCTTCTGTTGCCATATCTTTAAGGATAAACCGGCCTTGGTAGCTAACGTTTTCAACATTAAAACGATAATTGAAATCGACTTTAAACCTGTCAACCCACCGGCTTCGGGAGGTGCCATCCCCGGTTAGATAGGTTTCAGACTCTCGATAGCTATCAATCCTGTGCGATTCAATCACGGCCTCGGCTTCGGGCCAGGAAGCTATCTCCATATTTCTCTGACAGGTTTTAATAACGGCGATAAAGCAAAAAATAACAACAAAGGTATAAACCAGCTTTTTCACATTCACTCCATGAACGTATACGCGAAGGTGTATGGGAGGGGGGCAGAGGCCGCAAGAATACCGTTTTTTCCGGTTTGGTTAATGCTCCGTCCCCGCGTATATCCATAGGGGTTCGGTGTTGCCGGCGCGCTCAAAGCCGAGGGCTTGATAGAAGGCAATGGCTTCCTCATCGGCGGTCAGCATCTGCTGATGAAAATCGCTATAAACCGATTGCATGGCCATCATCATCTTGCGACCAATGCCCTGACCCTGATAATCCGGATGCACAAGCATATGGGGGTAGTAGACGACCAGATGGCCGTCGGAAATGGCGTTGCCGATACCGACCAATGTGCCGTCAACACGAGCGGTAACCAGTGTGTGAGAATTGCGCAGCCCTGCAATAAGCTGCTCCGGTTTATCCGCCGATGACCAGCCGTTGGCGCGGTAGAGCTCGATCACTTCCGTGACCTCAATAGCACCGTTGAGTTCTATCTGGATATCCATATCGAATGATCTTGGCGGTTGTTTATACGAGGAGGTTGTTGCAGAAGAATATCACGGGATGATGGACTGTTGAACGGTGGGAATGAAACAGAACCCCTGGCGCAATCTCTGTTATTGCGCCAGGGGGGAAGGAGGTTATCAGGCCGTCGCTTCGGTATGCTTTTTCAACATATCGAATAGCTCATCCTTCAGCTTCAAGCGGCTCTTTTTCCTGTTTGCCAGATATTCATCCGACGGGGTTTCGACACCCTCTTCAATGCGGTGCACCTCGTGCTCGACATCATGGTAGGCGTCAAACAGTTTGGCGAAATGCGCATTGTTCATTTTCAAGTGGTGAATCTGGTCTCTGTACTCCGGCAGTTCGTGAACAAGATCGTGTTTCTCTATTGGCATAGGGCGGTCCTTTTATTGTGTCGGTATTTTTTCTTATCTTCAGTGTGCGCTCTCTGTGGAGACAAACCCTGATAGAGATCAATTCAGGGCAACATTGAGTGACTCAGGTTTTCCCTAAAGTTGCGTGATGCCATCTTCTGAAACTCGAGGCTCGTTAAGCCGAGCCAATGACCTGCCCCAGCCACTGGTCAAATGCCTGCGCCGGCAGGGCACCGCTCTGGCGGGCGATCTCCTTACCATCACGAAACAGCATCAGGGTGGGAATGCTGCGAATGGCATAACGCTGGGCCAGGGCCTGTTCGGCTTCGGTTTCCAGTTTGACGAAGCGCGCTCTGGGTTCCCAGCGGGCAGCGGCCTGCTCAAAGGTGGGGGCGAACTGAACACAGGGAGCGCACCAGGTTGCCCAGAAGTCCACCACCACCGGAATGCTGGATTTCAATACCAGATTATTGAAGTTACCGCTGTTGGCGATCACTGGCTTGGCGCTCAGAACGGGTAGCTTGCAACGACCACAGGAGGGCTTGTCAGCCAGGCGTTCGCGGGGAATACGATTGAATGTGCTGCAGTGGGCGCAGGCCAGGGTGATGGTAGTCATAGAGAGCTCATTGTTGGATGTTGGGTGAGGCAATGCTCGTGCAGCGTGCGCCGCATTGCGATTGCCGTGCCTGTTATTACTGTTTCAGCCATTGGCTAAAGCATTGCAGGTTTGGATCGCCGGACTGCTGTTCCGGATACACCAGGTAATAGGCTTTACCGCTTCTGACACGAGTGTTGAAAGGGGCGATTAAACGCCCCTGGGACAGTTCCGGTGCGCTCAGGGTCAGGTCGCCAATAGTAATACCAAAACCTTGCAGGGCGGCGTTGGTGGCCAGGTCGAGGGTGTCAAAGTGCTGGTTGTGTTCGGCGCTGAGTCCGGCCAGTTGGGCCGCCTGTAACCAGAGCTGCCAGTCGTGCTGGTTATCGCTGGCGTGCAGCCAGGTGAGTTGGCACAGCTGCTGACGATTAGGGATGTGGTTGCCCTCGATCAGCTCGGGGGAGCACATCGGGGTTAGCACCTCGTCGAACAATAGGTGATATTCCAGCCCCGGTTCGTCGGCCTGCCCATAGAGGATGGCGGCGTGGAAGTGTTCGGTCGCGAAATTGATACCATGGCGCACGGTGGAGGTGAGCTCAATCTCCAGCTGCGGATAGCGACTGCGAAAGCTGATCAGGCGCGGCAACAGCCAGGGCATGATGCAGGTGGGTGCCTTGACAGGAATTCTGTCGTCATCCGCCAGCAGCCCATCCATGGCGTGGGTCAGGGTGGCAAGCGCCTGTTCCACCTGTGGCAAAAAACGCATGCCTTGTACGGTCAGGCTCAGGCCCCGGGCGTGGCGGTTAAACAGGCTGACGCCCAATTGCTGTTCGAGCGCGATCACCTGCCGGCTCACTGCGCTTTGAGTCAAGCTCAGTGCTGTAGCAGCATGAGTAAAATTAAGATGCTCCGCGGTCACGACAAAGGTCTGCAGTTCGCGAAACGAAGGTAAGCGCTTGAGCATGTTCGGTGTCTGTCCAGCCATGAAGTTATCGCATGGCTAGTATGCTGGAATATCGTTACTGACCACAACCGGATTTTGTTTAAATCTCATTCAACGAATAACCCTAATCATCCCTATTTCAGCAGCGGTCTTGAGCTATGTGCCTCGGTACCTTGCTGGCTCTGGAGGCATCGTCGATGAGTTCTTTGGCCGATCAGCTTGCGGCTCCTGCCGTGAAGGCGCTTATTCCCTATCAATCGGCTCGCCGCATTGGGGGAGAGGGGCATCTTTGGCTCAATGCCAACGAGCTGGAGGCAGATTTTCGCAGCGATGATCGCAGCCCGAACCTGCACCGCTACCCCGATTTCTTACCTCACGAATTGGCTGAGGCGTACCAGCAATACAGTGGTGTCGATTGTTCGGTGGTGGCGGTGCGGGGCGCCGATGAGGCGATTGAACTGCTGGTGCGGGCCTTTTGCCAGCCGGGCAAAGACCGCCTGATGATCTGTCCGCCCACCTATGCCATGTATGACTTTTGCGGCGAGGCGGCCTCGGTGGCCGTGGACAAGGTGCCCTTGCTGGATGATTTCCAGCTGGATATGCCTCGTATAAAAGCCGGAGTTGCCAATAGCCATTTGCTGTTTCTGTGCTCGCCCAATAACCCGACCGGCAACCTGATCAATCGGGATGACATCATTGAACTGCTCGAGTACACGAAAGACAGCACCCTGGTGGTGGTCGATGAAGCCTATATCGAATTTGCTCCGGACCACAGCGTGGCCAACCTGATTGCCGAGTATCCTCATCTGGTGGTGATTCGTACCCTGTCCAAGGCCTTTGGCCTGGCGGCCGTGCGTTGTGGATTTGTTCTGGCAAACGCCAGCGTCATGGCCTACCTGAATAAGGTGATTGCCCCCTACCCGATTCCGGACCCCAGCGCGAAGATTTCCCTGACCGCATTGTTGCCGAACAACGTGGCTGAAATGCGTCGCGCCACCGAGCAGTTGATTGCCGTGCGTGAGCAATTTGTCGAGCGGATAAAGCATCTGCCCTGTATCGAATCGGTGTATGAATCTCATACCAATTTTGTCTTGATTCGCCAGCGCAAACACGAATCAGCAGAAGCGCAACAAACACTTTTTTCATATTTGATCGATCAGGGCATTGTAGCCCGTGATCAATCACAGGATCCTGCTCTCGAAGGTTGTGTGCGGATCACCATTGGCGAGCCCGACTCTATGGACGAAGTTGCGACCGCCCTGGAAAACTACCAATACTAAAAATCTGGGAGATAACAATGAAAATGAAAATGGCATTTGGTGCGGCACTGTTGTCGTTGCTGGCATCCTTCACCCAAGCAGCAGAGCAACAGGTGGTGCGATTGGCATCAGACTTTACCTACCCGCCCTTTAACTACAAAAATGCTGACGGCAAGCCGGTGGGTTTTGATATCGAGATTGCCGACGCTCTGTGTGCCCAAATGAAAGTAAAGTGTGAATGGGTTACCCAGGACTGGGATGGTTTGATTCCTGCGCTGCTGGTGCGTAAGGCCGATGCTATTATGGCATCGATGCGCATCACCGAAGACCGTAAAAAGAAGGTGTTGTTTACCCACAAGTATTACAAGACGCCTGCTCGCTTTGTCGCCCGAGAAGACGCCAAACTGGTGATCAGCAAAGCGGGGCTGAAAGGCAAAACCATCGGTGTTCAGCGTGGCACCATCCATGATAACTATGTTTCTGATAAATTCGGGGATGTGGTGAACATCAAGCGTTACAGCGGGCAGGATGAGGTCTACCTGGATGCGGCTAACGGTCGTCTGGATGCTATTTTCGGTAACTCTGATCAGCTGTTGCTGGCGTTTCTGGAAAAAGACAGCGGCAAAGGCTTTGGCTTTGTCGGCGAGCCGGTGACCGATCCCGCCTATATTGGCGAAGGAACGGCGCTGGCGTTGCGCAAGGGTGATGAAAAACTGGCGCAACAGTTTAATCAGGCCATCGCGGCAATTCGTGCCGATGGCACCTACGATAAAATCGCCGGTAAGTATTTCTCCTTTGATATCTACGGTGACTAGTCGAGCTTGAGTGCGGGTGTTAAGCCCGAAACTTTGAGCCGTTGGCTGAAACGAAAAGGGCTTCCAGTGAAGCCCTTTTTTGTGCCTGTAAGATTGTTATCATTAGCGTATGGGTAAAACATGGAGTCTGGTGAGTCCGCACTGACATCTCGGTGATTGTTGATGGCGGCAGGGCATCGGTATACTGGATCTGAAGCGGAATTGGTTAAAGGGCCAGCTATGACAGAGCAGGATAAGGGTATCGAGGAGGTCCGCGTGTTCGAGCAGTTTGTTCGCGCCGCCGGCTTGCCGATCGATATCGACACCATCCGCAAATGTTACCCGCCCAAGCCCGATATTCGATGTCGTTACCATGGCGGCGACTGGGTGTACTTTGAGTTAACCGAGCTGTGCGACGAGAACCTGGCCAAACGTGAGGGGCTGCACCATACCACAACAAGTAGCCCGGATCGTTTGTGGTTAACCGACCCTGCAGAACGCATCGTGCGCAAAAAACTGCAAAAGCGTTATCCAGTCTCCGTGCCCATCGAGTTGCTCTGTTACAAGCGAGGGCGACTCGCCGCTTCCGATACCGATATGGTGACATTGATCCGTCCCCTGGTAGCACAGCAGCCGGGGCCCTTTGTCAGAGTGTGGTTTTTTGGTGAGCGTTTGGCGCAAATGCTCTGGTCGGTCAATAATGCTCAGGCTAGCTCAGCCACCCACCAAGACACCCCGCCATGAACACCCTGCTGACACCGCGATTATGCATCGATGAACTGTCACTCGATGATGGCGATTTTATTCTGGCCCTGCTGAACGATTCCGACTTCTTACGCTATATCGGCGACCGTGGTGTGCGAACACTAGAGGATGCACACCAGTACCTGCGTGAGGGCCCCATGGCGAGTTATCAGCGCCATGGATTTGGTCTCTGGCGCTTAAGCGCCCGCAGTGACGGACGAACTCTGGGGATGTGCGGTTTATTGCAGCGCGATGCTTTGCACGTTCCGGACCTGGGGTATGCCTTGTTGGCCGATGAGCGTCGACAGGGCTATACCCTGGAAGCCTGCCGGGCGGTATTGGCTGATGCCAAAAACCGTTTGGGTCTGAGCCAAGTTGCCGCTTTGGTAGACCCGGAAAACCGAGCTTCACTGGCACTGCTGGAACAGTTGCGTTTTAGCCTTCTGGGCGAGCTTTGTATTAACCCCGATGGTGATCGGTCGCGTCTGTTGTTGTGCGAACTATAGCCGGTCGTTATCGCCGGCTATCTATCTGCTGTATAGCAGGAGCAAGCAACTGGTGAATGGAAACTGAAGCGGCTAGGCTGCAGAACGTTCAAGGACAATACTGTTTTCAATCTGACAGGGCGTCAACGGCCAGAGTTTTCGCTCAGGAGTTCGTTATGGTTATTCTGCACCACCTCAATAATTCCCGCTCCCAGCGCATTTTATGGTTGCTGGAAGAACTGGAAATTCCCTATGAAATAAAGCGCTACCAGCGGGATGCGACGACCAACCTGGCGCCGGCCGAACTGCGTGCCGTACACCCACTGGGTAAGTCGCCGGTGATTACCGATGGCGAGGTGACCATCGCAGAATCCGGTGCGATCATCGAGTATCTGGTGGAGCGCTATGGCCAAGGCCGCTTGCAACCCGCCGATGAAAGCGAGCGTCTACAGTGCCGTTACTGGATGCATTATGCCGAAGGCACCCTGATGCCTTTTATGGTGATGAAGCTGGTGTTCGACCGTATGACCAAGGCACCGATGCCGTTTTTTATCAAGCCGGTCGCCAGGATGATTGCCGGCAAGGCGATGGCCAATTACATCGGCCCGAACCTGGCCAGCAATATGACCTTTATCGAGCAGCATCTGGCCAGCAATCGCTGGTTTGCCGGTGACAACCTGACCATGGCGGACTTTCAGATGAGCTTTCCGTTGGAGGCCAGTGCTTCACGAGGTGCTTTGACCGAGGCACATCAGCATACGGCGGCCTGGGTGGCGAAGGTGCATGCGCGCCCGGCGTATCAGCGAGCCCTGCAAGCCGGCGGCGAATACGATTACGCCTGAATGCCGTTAGCCTGAATTGCTGGCGGCGCTGGACAGTGCCCGCAGCACTGTACGTCGGGTGTGCGCTGGCTCGATTACGGCGTCGATTTCCAGAAACGCGGCGGCTTCGGTCGCCTTGCCGTTCTCGTACAGCTTGTCCAGTAAGTGATTAAACAGCGCCTCTTTTTTCTGCGGGTCGGTTTCGGCCTCCAGCTCTTTGCGAAAGCCAAGGCGAACCGCGCCTTCCAGTCCCATACCGCCGAACTCGCCGCTGGGCCAGGCTGCTGTGTAGCTTGGCTTGGCAAAACTGCCCCCCGCCATAGCCATCGCGCCCAGGCCGTAACCCTTGCGCAACACCACGCACACCAGTGGTGCAGCAAAGCGTGCTCCTGCCGCGAACAATGAGGCCAGTCGGCGCACGGCACCTTCGCTTTCGCTGTCGGGGCCGACCATAAAGCCCGGGGTGTCGCACAGGGATAACAGGGGGATCTGGAAGCGATTGCAGAGTTCCATAAAACGCGCGGCCTTATCACCGGCTTCGGCATCGATGGCTCCGCCGAGTACCGAACAGTCGTTGGCCATAACCGCCACGGGTTTACCTTCCAGACGCATAAAACCGGTGATGATAGCGCGCCCGAATCTCTCGCGCAGTTCCATAAAGCTGTCTTTATCGGCAAGCGTAGTAATCACCTCGCGAACCTTGTAGGCGAAGCGCCGATCGTCCGGCATCAGCGAGCCAATTGTTGCCTGGTCCGGGGCAGACCAGTCGCTGAGGGTGCCCTGGAAATAACCCAGCAATTGTCTCGCCGCTGTGGTGGCCTGGGCTTCATCCTCGACCAGCAGATCAATCACGCCGTTGCTCTGTTGGACGCTTGCCGGACCAATCTGTTCGGCCTTGAAGCGACCCAATCCGCCACCTTCGATCATCGCCGGTCCCGCCATGCCAATGCTGGACTGGCGGGTCGCAATGGTGATATCGGCGCAACCAAACAGGGCCGCGTTGCCGGCAAAACAGTAGCCATGGGCGACGGCTATTCGAGGGGCAATACCTTCCAGTCCGGCCCAGAGGGCGAAGGTATCGAGGTTCAGGCCGGCAATCATGGTGGTGACATCGGTATCTCCCGGTCGGCCGCCGCCGCCCTCGGTAAACATCACCACGGGTAATTTGTTTTTGTGCGCCAGTGAAAGCATACGGTCGAGCTTCTTATGGTGAAAATAACCCTGGGTACCCGCCAGTACCGCATAGTCGTTGATGATCACCGCCACTTCGCAAGGTGCTTGCGGAAACTGGGCCTGGTTGATGGTGGCCAGGCCGGTAATAACACCGTCGGCGGCAGTATCGGTGCGCAGTTTGTCGATCGATTGCCGTTGGCGCTGGGCCGCTATCGCCAGCTGGCCGTGCTCGATAAATGAGTCTGGATCACAAAGTGCGTTAAGGTTTTCCCGGGCGCTGCGACTGCCTTTATTATGGCGTTTTGCTAATGCCTCAGAGCGAGAATGATCTTCGGTCAGGGCCAATCGCCGTTGTAGCTCCTGCACGGCGGGAGAGGGATCGGTTTTGGCCTTTGGTGTGATGGCCGAGGCCTGTGCCAGGATTTGAATGTGTGAACCCTCTACCTCCATGACCGGTAAAAGGTGACACAGGGGGGTGTTCTTTTGCACGGTATCGCCAATCTGGCAGAGCAGGTCCTGCAGGACTCCGGAACAGGGGGCGGTGACCTGGAAGCGAGTTTTCATCGATTCCAGGGTAATCAGCAGGTCTCCCTCGTTAAGTTGGTCACCCACCGCGCAATGAATCTCGGCGATGGCGGCAGCGACCGGTGCGCTGATCGGTTGTGGCGTGGTTTCTGATGTTGGCATCGGGTTGCTCACTGCAAAGGCACAATGCTGTTGACGCTAGCAGAGATCGCTTAACAGTCCGAGACCTGGCGGCTGATATTGGTCAGCTGAATAGGCAGGGTATGTTCTGTTATATGTCTCGGCAATCTTCTGCCTGCCTGGCGTTGAGCTATGATGTGAATGGGCAACCCTCAGGAAAACAACAGGGAAATGCTATGGACCTTTACAGAGTCAGGTCGCTGGTGGATGGTTATAGTCGTCCCGTCATGATCGTCAGTGCGCTATTGGCACTCACCGGCTGCAGTGTGGCGGCCTATACGCCGGTGGTGGGTACCGCCGCTGTCGGGGCAGGGCAGGAAAGTTTGAACGAGTTACCCGAATACCGATCGCTCATTAATACCCCTTTAACCCTGTTGCCAGAACCGGGGCAGCAATGGACCCTTCGGCGCTTTAGTGGCGGCCGTTTTTTTGTCGAGCGCTCGCCCATCGCTAATCGCAGTACCGAGCTGATCTGCCTGTTAGCCGATGGCCAGTTAATCATCGATGAGATCTATGAGGACCGAATTAATGGCGGTCTTTATTACAGTGGTAAGGCACGTTGTGATGAGTCGGATGACTGGCTGGAGGTACCACGAAATCACTGGTATCCCAAGGGGATGGTTCCTTTGGTGGAGTGATTGGGCCGGCGAGGTTACAATGCCTCAGCCCGGCGGCAATTCTCCGCCCGGACTGTTGGTAACAGCATCAACAACAGAACCAGCGGACAATAAACAACAGGACAATATGCAGGTGAGAAGCGTGGTCAATATTCTGATAGGTACCCTGATCGTGGTAGCCGTATTCTTTTTGATTCAGTCGGTGACATCCAAGAATCAAAAAGCGGCGGAAGAAAATGTTCGTTTGGGGCAGGAGTTTCTTGCCGAGAACGCCAAGGCGGAAGGAGTACAAACCACGGCATCCGGTTTGCAATATAAACAATTGCAGGCGGGTACTGGCACAGAGCATCCGAATGCGACCGATAAAGTCAAAGTGCATTACCATGGCACCTTGATCGACGGCGCGGTGTTCGACAGCTCGGTCGATCGGGGTGAGCCCATCAGCTTTGGTTTGAATCAGGTGATTCCCGGTTGGACCGAAGGTCTGCAGCTAATGGTGGTGGGTGAGAAAACCCGCTTGTTTATTCCCAGCGAGCTGGGTTACGGCAATCGCTCGGCGGGGTCGATTCCGGCCGGATCGGTGTTGATCTTTGATGTCGAGCTGCTGGGTATTAACGAGGACTAGGTAGCAACAAGAACCAGGTGTTTTAGCTGCGTTATCGAGGCGGCTTTTCCAGCGTTTCAAAAAGGCCTGACGGCATGCGTCAGGCTTTTTTTATTGCCTGTGTTCGTCTGCATTGACTGAACTAGCGAATAAGTACTTCATAGGGATTCACCATAACTTCCTCTCCCCCCCAACCTAGATTACATGCCCCGAATGCACTTCTGACTTTTCCCGAATGAACGCCACCGTTATAGTTACCACGGCAGATGTAGAGCTTTTCGCCATCACTTTCATGGCCAGCAACAACAGCGAAAGGTGGCACTTCACCGTCTGTAGCCTGTTGCCAAATAACGTAGGTTTCATACTGTTCGACAGGGATTTCCTTTCCGCCCCAACCAATGTTGCAGGCTCCTAACGTACTTCTGACTTTTCCCGGATGTACTCCACCCTCGTAAGTGGCTCGACATACGTAGAGTGTTTCTCCGTCGGCTTCATGCCCGCTCATTAAACTGCCTGACGGAATATCGCCATGGCTCGCGGAAACCCAATCAGCATTAGCCGCAGAGGTTAATGCTGTTGCTACCATGCCAATTACCATTGAGATCAAACTGTGCTTTTTCATATCTTATCCTTGTTATTAAAGCTCCGATTATGTGAACGCTGCCAGCGGCTATCGGGGCTGATGGGGGCTAGGGCCTAACGTCTATAGTAGTCCTAAAAAGTCCTTAAGGGTTCTGGTCTCTTGAATTAAGCCGTGCTTTTTCGGCGATTACTGCCGCTTGTCAGGCAATTTCAGAAAGTTCCAGAAGCTTCAGTCCATCAATAAAGAGGAGCGCCGCAAAAATGACTAACAACAAGGATAAGAATCGCATTATATATTTGTAACTCTTACCATTTAATACATTCCTGTATTTCCCAACCAGTAAAGCCAGCAGCACTTTTGAACCTACCAATGGCAGATAAAATCCTGCAATAAATAACGCAGGGGCAATTGAACTAACACTTGCTGATTTGATAATTGCAGGAGCTCCGACGGCTAGCCAAAACAGATATGGGTGCGGGCTGAGCACATTGGCGAGCACCCCTTTTGCTACTGATTTTGTCCCAACCCTCGCATCATTGAGCGTTGGTTCTTTAACCCTGGCACTATCGTAAGCCATGTATAAAATATAAAAACTACCCAGCAGTGATAAAGCCCCAACGAAATTGTTAAAGCTGGATACCTGATCCATTACCAACAGTATCACTAGGATAATTGGCGCATCCGTTATCATCGGCGCAAGAGCGACCTTCACGCCAGCATTGATTCCATGTTGTAACGTTTCGCTAACCACTAGAGTTAATAACGGCCCTGGCGAAAGACCGGCGGTCAGCCCCATCACGAGCCCAAAACTCAAGTAGTAATCCATATAAATTAAATTCCTGAATATAATCAGAGGGCATGTGTTGTTGCGTAACGTTTACGGATGGGGCGAGGTCATGAGTCCCAAGCTCGTACTTGTTATGTGGTGCACTAAAAAATTTTCCACCACGGTTTTTTCTTAAGTGTATTCTGGACAGCTTCTCTAGAAGCGAGTATTTCGCCTGCAAACTCTTCAAGTGAGGAATATTTCTCATCTTCTTCTGGCTGGCCAATTTCATGATTCCACAGAATAACACTTGGATCTTCACTACCAATTTCCATTAAGTAGTAATCACCACAGCCAGAATGTCCAATTGCGAAATAGTCTTCAGTATCTAGTCCGTCAACCATATCAATTTCAATATTGTAGTGCTCTATATCTTTAAATTCGTTAAGAAACTCGACTTGAGATAAATCGCCGGCCTCTTTCATTTTCTGCGGATATCTTTCTAAGAGATCTAGATACTTTACATGCAGTTCCGGCCATTTATCTATAAATGCTTGTCTATCCATAATTCACATAACGCCCAAAGCAGCAGCGGCGAAGCCGTCCAGCCCACAGGGCGCTGCTGCCTTTGCTTGTTAAATTGTGGTGCATATGTTCCCTGCGATTTGCAAGGCAAAACCCACTGCCAAAAGTAAGAAGCCAAGCTTAGCTAGTGGATGGGACTTTGTTGAAGATCCACTCCCATCTAAATTACCCAGATCAATCTGTGTGGGAAATCCGAAAAAGAAAATCAAACATGCTGCAACGAAGTCAATACCTAGGCCGATATTTGTTAATGTAAGTATTTCCACAATTTCCTCTGTAATTTAACGCCCAAATCACGGGCGCCGTAGGAGTCCGGAGGGTTATTCTGTTATGTTTGGTATACGAAAATGGGAATGCTTCCTTTCCAGGTCGTGCCGTTACCCCATTCCAGCTCAATCAGTGCTGAGAACCTACTGTGTTCAAGGGTTTTATCAATAACGTTAACACTGATAAATCGCTTAACAAAATGTAATGGAACTCTAAGTTCTTCGTTATAAGAACTAGATTTAACGGGTATTAGAGAAAGTCTGATAAATTCCAACTTTAATAGCCGTGAGAATAGTTCTAAATCCTCACTATAGAGATTGTAATAATCAGTAACGAGCGAACCTATCTCTTCAGCATGAGCAATTTCACCTTTAATTACTCCTACACAAGTTGAAATAGATTGTATTGCAGCTTCAATACCACTAATCCTTGATGATTGTCCATTACCAATGGAAATATCACCAGTTTCATTGAGCTTGAATGTCATTCCGACATTGTTTGGATCAGTAGGTATGAACTTATCTTTAGTAGATACTTTTAATATGTCATTTCCATCTCTTGACTTGCTGATTTCAAGCCCTGATATTTTTCTAGCATCACCCTGAGATTCAACGACAACGAACTTTTCACTTTCAGGTTTTGAGTTAAAAGTCATTACATATTCATGAAAACTATCAGTGTTACCTATTTCTGACCCTACAAGCTCAAAACTCCATTCCTTCGAATTGATACTATTCCAACGTGCATGGAGGATGTTCTCACTTCCAATTTGTAGAAGTGTTGTTTCGTCAAATGCTCCATCATTAAATGGCAACTTTAGACTTTCTGCCGCCTTTTTCTCTGCTGCTAATTTCCATTTAAGCAAGGTATCAGCTGAATATTCAGTAAAGTCCGCATCAATTAGATTCCCATGATCACGACACATCCATATTCCATTTGTTATAGCTCGTCGTTCTTCTTGGGACATATCTGGATTATATCTGGGCCCATTTGGTGCGGCAGCATGAATATGAGCGGAAATTCCATTATTTATTCTTTTGGTTGGATCATTAGAGTTGGGACCAACAGTATTTCTTCCGCAATCAGGATAAGAACATCTCCAAGCAACTCGCTCAGCCATAGTGCGCTTTGTTGCATCTGTGAAATCATCTCGACGACTACTACCCATAAACTACATTTTGCCCTTTACTGAAAACGATACTTGTGATGGTAAGCATTTTATCCTGTTTTTTAGAGTCTGAAAATTCTATCTATTGATGATTCGAATTTTGCGAAAACATAACACTTCAAGCAGCGGCAGCCGTGCGCGAAGCGCGCTTTAAGCTGTCCAGCCACGAAGTGGTGAGGTTGCCTTGACTTGTATGGTTCAATTTTCCTGATTTTGCTTCTTTGTCGGAAGTGAAGCCCGTAGCTAGTAGCACCTAGTTACCGGATTCCCAGCCCGATGAGGGACAGGTCTCGCAGACCGTTAACAAACGAAGCAAGGCAGCTCTCGACTGTCCATGGTCTTCGCTGCATTAGGAGATCCCTATCCGTCAAAGCGCGCCCTCAGAACGCCCCGCGGGTGCACTGCGCAGGTGAATAATAATTCTGGCAACGCAAGGAGGCATCCTGCCTCCAGCGTTGGCTCGACGTCCATGTCTCATCCCTACGGGCCTATTCGAATCATTAACCACCTGCTTGCCGTTCTGAAAGGGGGGATATTGTGCCAAACTGCAACCTTTCGCCCGGATAAGGGCTTTAACTTCTTAAGCCCCCGCCGTGCGCTGTCACCCTTTTGGCTGCCCCTTGTATGAGAGGACTATAACTGGATACACAAGCAAGCCCGACCTTTGAAGCGCCAAACCCCAGGGTAACCGATACATTTCTAGTAGCGTTTTGATGAATCAAAACACCTGCTCAGTAATACATTGAACAGGCAGACTCTCGATAGGTGTTTGG
>NZ_JAKSDZ010000067.1 GCF_023509475.1 Aestuariirhabdus haliotis
TTGAAAGGTCTGGACCTTACTGCAAAGACGTGCCGCGATTCTGGATTCGCCTGAAAGCCAGAGTTCATCTGAATTAATCAGAGGTGCCCTAGAAATTCGATGGATGTAGATGCCTACAGAGAGGGGGTCGCGGGGCCATCAATAAGCGGCAATCAGCCAGAGGGGCGACAATCAATCACAGGGAAAGCTAGGAAAGTTTGCTAAACAGATAGGCTGTTGGCAAGCGCAATGGCCAGCCAACAGCCGATTGGACGATCCGTTGATTCGGGGGGGATTATCGGCTGGTTTTTACATCCAGATAGGAGCGTTGAACCATGGTTTCCAGAGCATTGGTGGCCGCTACCAGCTCATCAAATGTCTCTCGTCGACGCTTCAGGTCAGCAATTTGTTCCTGGCTGGGATCCAGACCTTCGTCTCCAGCAATCTCAAAGAGAGCCTGAACATAACTGGCGCGAGCCCTGGCCACCATTTTTAATATGGGCTGAAGACTATCCAGCGAGAGCTCTTTAATGGCCGGATTAATCACCTCACGATTGATGTCACGGCGAACTTTTTCCAATTCCAGTAACAATCGATTGCTATCGGTGTGCATAGTTCCCTCTCTGTGAGTCGTAAACGTATTGAAACCTAGTCACTATAACCATAGCATTTTAGGCTAACAGGAACATATTCAATTACTTCGGTAAATAAACACCCGACTATGGGCCGAAAAAGCATTGATTCCAAACCGTTCCATTGTTGGACAAGCCTGATCTTTCAAGTATCCCTCCAATCAAAATGAGCACCCACTAATGAAAAAAAACAGCTGGCCGTTTCGATGGGACCTGCTATTGCGCTATCGACTGATTGAGATCGTCGCCTTGTGGGAGGGCCGTTTGACCACCAACCATCTCACTCGGGCGTTTGGCATTGGCCGCCAGCAAGCCTCCAAGGATATCAGTGTCTACCGGCAGGAGATCGCCCCCGATAACCTTGTTTACGATCAACAGCTCAAAGGCTACAAGCCCAGCGAACAGTTTACACCCCGGCTAACCAGTGGCACGGCGGACGAATACCTGCACCTGTTGAATCGCAACCGCGATCTCAACAGCACCTTCGAAACACTCAATATCAACACCGCCAATATGGAAGTTTTGTCCGTTCCTTCCCGCACCATTGAACCGCAGATACTGCGCACCATTATCAGCGCTGCGCGACAGCAACAACGACTGGAAGTGGATTATGTTTCCGTCTCCGACCCAAATCGGGAAGGCCGCATCATTGCGCCTCACACCCTGGTTTATAACGGCATGCGCTGGCACGTTCGGGCCTGGTGTGAAAAGCATGGGGACTATCGAGATTTTGTTCTTAGCCGCTTTCGTGGCAGCCCCGATATCCTGTCCGATGCCGAGCAAGGCATCGACTCTGACGATGACTGGAACCAGACAATCCACATCAAAATCCGTCCCGACTCGAGACTAAGCCCGGAACAGCGAAACGTTGTCGCTCAGGATTATGGCATGCACCGAGGCCAGTTAAGCCTGAAAACCCGGGGGGCACTGGTGCAATACGTGTTAAAACAGATGCAAATAGATCCCAACAGTCTGGACGACGACCCAAGAGCACAACAGATTATTATCAGCAATATTGATGAATTGCGGCCCTACTTATTCCATTGAATTTATTAGCCGCAGTTGCATGGGCGATGCATAAAAAGAGATGTGTCGGGCAAGCAGAGGCAAAGCGAAAGAACATGGCCAGCTCCCACGATGCCAGGAAATCAGTAAAGAGGTAAACGCTTGCTGAACCCGTCGAAAGATACCGCAGACTATGAGTTCAGCAAAAACAGCATTTTGAAAAAATAAGCGATTAAGGCCGACTGGGCAGCCGACGCTAATCTAATACAGGCTATTTATCTTTCGGCTTTTCACTGGGACGATTGTTGCCCAAGGTGATATGACGATTCCCCGCCATACTCTGCATACCACTGACACCCTGTTTGATCTCTTCGATTTCACCGCCAGATTCTAAAAAGGCGCGGGTTTGGTCGGCAATAGATTGAGAGGTTTCCAGCGCATCCTGCTGATTTTTACGATTGGCGGCGGTTCTTGGTCTGGCTGCCATGAGCGAGCTCCTTGCAAAATTGGCTAGCTATTGTACACGAAATAGACGATCAAAGGGGGATTATCCCGGAGCTGGTCGCTTTTTTGTCCATTAAGTACTCAATGCAATCGCTTAACTCCCAATTCTTTCCCCGGAAAGTGGCTTTCAGCTTTCGCTTGGGATTGCTCTAACAGCCAGACACTCGACGTCGAGTGAGCACCTATACTCTAGGGCACCTCTGATTAATTCAGATGAACTCTGGCTTTCAGGCGAATCCAGAATTGCGGCGTCTTTGCAGTAAGATCGCGACCTTTCTAAAAGGCGTAACAAAGAGGCTGGATTCGCCCGAAAGCCCCGCAGGGCGGGCCTAAAAATATTTTTAACGGTATTGAAGCTCTTATCCAGGTCTCGACATGAACGGCGAGCTTCGCCTTGATAAAACCCTTTTTAGGCACCGCAGAGTTCTATCCGAATTATGCAGAGTTGCCCTGGAAAACCTCTGCCAGGCCTCGGCATTCATTCTCCAACCACACAGGTGCGCCTTATGTTTCGATCACTCATTATGTTTGCTCTATCGTCACTGCTCAGTCTCAGTGCTTATGCCAATGATCGCACACTGGTAGGCAGCGTGATCAAGGTCACCGGTGCCAGCGAAGGCATCTACTTCGAAATGAATGCCGGCGTACCCACCAGCTGCGCTGACTCAAAACAGCAGGGGATGTTGATATTGGCGGATAATATTCCTTCGATGCTGATTATCTCTTCGAGCCTGATGGCCCGTTTCGTCACAGTCACTGCCGATTACGACTCGACACAAAAGCGCTGCATCGTCGATAGCGTTTCCATGGAATAGTTTGCCTTAACAGCCTGCTAGCGCCCAGCCAGCAAACACCGGCGAAATGCCGCAACATCGACCAGCATTTCGAGATCTTCCAACAGATCGCCGAAACGCCTGGCCTCCACCACCGAATAATGCAGTGACGCGGGGTTCATAAACCCATGCTTGTACACTGACTGGTAACAAACAACCTGTTCATGTGCGGATAGCACCTGAGCGGCTCGTTCAACATCGAAACTCTGTTCATAACAGGGAAAAACCAGAGTGGTTGGGCAATTGGGTTGCAGGTCCAGGTGGTGACGAATCTGGCCGGGATAGAACCCGATACAATGCTCGACAAGCATTGGGATACCCTGAGCTATGGCTCGCCACAATACTGACGCCCCGGCACTAAATCCGACTAGTACGCAGGGCTCTCGGGATCCATTGATCCCACCAATCACTCTCTCCAGATAAGCATCATGACCACAAACCGAGGTATAGTGCCGATAGGCTTCCTGCTCGTTCTTAAAGTTGCAGGGGCAACCATCATAGGGGTCAACGATCTCAACCAGAGCCTGGCTGGCCAGCGTGTCAGCCAGAGCTTCAATTGCTGGAGTACGACCAAAAATATCAGTCGCTACTATAACTCGCATCCGCAACCCGGCCTTTATTGGGGGAAACCGTCAAAATGCTCGGAGCATAAACCGGCGTCATACCATTCGGCGCGCTCTGCCCAGAAGATATTATCCTGGGGCGTCATATCAGGCGCTTCATTCAGCGAACCTGCGGGAACAATCAAGGCTTTCCCACTGGCTGACACATAGGGTACTGAACTGCCGCAATCCTGACAAAAAACATTGGAAATACTACGGCCCGGCACATCAAAACGCTTCACCTGGTCAACCCCCGTTAACCAGCAAATATTCTCGGGCCGGGTAAACAAATTAGAAACGTGAGCCGAACCCGATATTTTTTGACACTGCTTACAGTGGCATAAGTGAAATTGCTGAAACTCTTTTTTCAGCTCAAAAGTGACCGCGCCACACAAACATGCGCCAGTTACCTTGTTCATTTTCACCTCCTGTGAGTTTACGCCGTGACAGCATATCAAACTTTTACATGAGAATTTCCTGGGAAATGGCATCTACGCCTGCCCCGCCTTACGGAAATCAGTGGGGGTTTGCTGGAACCAACGTTTGAAAGCACGCCGAAAATTGGCCACATCCTGATACCCCAGCAACATCGAAATCGCCTCAACCGACAAGTTGCTTTCGCGTAGATGACGCACCGCGAGTTCGGACAGTATTTCCTCATTGATCTGCCGATAACCGGTTCCTTCCGATTTCAAACGCCGGGCCAGAGTGCGTTTGGAAACAAACATCGCTTTGGCCACGCCCTCTTCTGTGATCGACCCCATCGGCTTTGATAACAGCAGGCTCTTAACCCGGCTGGTCATTGAAAGATGACTGGCGGGTACCTGATCCAACAAGTTGAGACAGAGTTTCTGCGCCATGGCGTAAGACTCCCCACCACCGGCCGCATTACTGACGCGTGCCAAGTCTGCGGGCAAAACAATTCGGTTATCAGTGGACGAGAACTCAACAACTGAATGAAGGTAATCCGGGTAGAGTTGATAATAGGACGGGCGTTCGTAATCGAAGCAGAAATGCGCCTCGGTCAGTCGCCGCCCCAAGACTGATTCGACAACCGATTGCACAATCAGCGCAAAACTTTCCAACATCAAGCGCCGCTCCTCAGGTTGCGGATTCAATTTCAATCGGCACGAACAGGATAACCAGCGTTCATCCAGCTCCAGTTCAAGCTGGGCAAATGGAATCCGGATTGGCAGAAAGTCACGCAGCGCCTTCAAGGCCGTGATCAGATCTGGACTACTGAGGACTAAATAGCCCAACGGGCCGTGACTGGATGGCTGCAGCTGCCTTCCCAATCGCAAACCAAACTCTGGCACATTGCCCAGCCGCCAGGCATTTTCCAGCACTCGCAACTGCTGCGCACCGTTGAGCCTGGTTTCATCTCCCGGCAGCAGCACAGTCTGGGGTAGTCCCGTTCCCTGTAACAGCTTACCCAATGAGCGTTCTTGCAAACCTAATTCCCGCGCCACAATGCGTGAATAGCTGCTGGGAATAAAAAAACGATCTTGAATGGTTATGCATTCTGATACTTCCAATTCCGGCATTGATTCCATATGGATTGGCTACCTCAGGCACCTCAGTTTCTTCTCATATAGCCCTGGTAAATGGCTTGAATATTCTGAACTGAGCAAACAAGACACTCAGCCTGAAACCGATAAAGCTTTCCTCATTCTTAAACCTGATTGTCCGTTGGCGCCACCATCATGTCAAAAAATGACCCTCACAAGTCAATAAATGACACCCTGTAGCTTCATTTAATCCATACACTGAAATGACCTTAGCCAGCAGGAGAAAAGTGATGCCGACCATCACATTGATAGAACACAGCGGCCAGGATCATCGTATCGAAGCCGTGCCTGGAAAAACTCTGATGCAAAACGCTCTCGATCACCTGATTCCAGGTATTGATGCCGATTGCGGCGGTGCCTGTGCCTGTGGCACCTGCCATTGTTTTATCGACGAGCAATGGCACCCGCAAAGCGGTGACACCAGTGAGCTGGAAGCATCGATGTTGGCTATGCGCCCGGATCGAGAACCTAACTCTCGCTTGAGCTGCCAGGTGACCGTCACCGAGCAGATGGACGGCATGGTCGTTCGACTTCCCGAATACCAGATGTAACTCACAGAGGTTTCCACTATGTCGCAATCTCCAGCCTTACCCCACCCTTATGAGACCCCCATCGAACAGATCAATGTCAGCGATCCACGGCTCTACGAGCAGGACGCCTGGCGGCCCTATTTCGAACGTCTACGCCAGCAGGATCCGGTGCATTATCAGGCTGAAAGCGCCTTTGGCCCCTTCTGGTCGATCACTCGATTCGAGGACATTGTTGCGGTCGATACCAATCATGAGGTGTTTTCCTCCGAGCCCACCATCGTCATCGGGGACCTGCTTGAAGAAACCCCTTTCGAAATGTTTATCGCAATGGATCCACCCAAACACGACGTTCAACGCCGCGCAGCACAACCCGTGGTTGCACCGAAAAATCTGGCGGAAATGGAAGGCCTTATTCGCAGCCGTGTGATCGATATTCTGGATACTCTGCCCGTAGGCGAAACCTTTGACTGGGTCGATCGCGTCTCCATCAACCTCACCACACAGATGCTGGCAACCCTGTTTGATTTCCCCTTCGAGCAGCGCCACAAACTCACCTACTGGTCGGATATCGCGGCAGGATCTCCCGAAATTGCTGGCGGTGACGTTAGCCAGGAAGAGCGCCAGGCAGGACTGCAAGATTGCCTGGAAACCTTTACCAGGCTCTGGCATGAAAAAAAGGCTCAAAATGAACAGCAAAACAATAGTCGTTTTGATTTGATCAGCCTGCTACAGAAAGATCCGAATACCGCCGATATGGTCGACCGCCCCATGGAGTTAATGGGCAACTTGATACTGTTGATCGTCGGCGGCAACGATACTACCCGCAACTCAGCAACCGGCGGTGTATTGGCGCTGAACCAGAACCCTGCTGAATACGACAAGCTACGAGCAAATCATGCCTTAATACCCGGCATGGTGTCGGAAATTATTCGCTGGCAGACGCCTCTGGCCCATATGCGCCGAACCGCCACTCGAGATATCGAGTTTCAGGGCAAACAGATTCGTCAGGGTGACAAAGTCGTTATGTGGTATCTGTCGGGCAACCGGGATGAAAGCGCGATCGATAACGCCGACCAGTTTATTATCGATCGAGCCAATCCCCGCCATCATCTGTCTTTTGGTTTCGGTATTCATCGCTGCATGGGCAACCGGCTGGCCGAAATGCAACTACGCATCCTATGGGAAGAGATCATGCAACGCTTCCGCTTTGTGGAGGTAATGGGGGAACCCGAGCGGGTGAAATCCAACCTAGTACGCGGCTACAAAACCTTGCCGGTCCGATTGCACCCTCTGTAACCACTCCTTTTAGGGTTATGGGCACCGAAGCTTAGGGCACCTCTGATTAATTCAGATGAACTCTGGCTTTCAGGCGAATTCAGAATCTCGGCACGCCTTTGCAGTAAGGTCGAGACCTTTCAAAAAGGCGTAACAACAAGTCTGGGTTTGCCTGAAAGCCCCGTAGGGCGGGCCTAAAAATGGCTTTTCTCGGTATTGAAGCCCTTGTCCAGGTCTCGACATGAACGGCAGGCTTCGCCTTGGTAAAAGCCATTTTTAGGATCGCATAGCTCTATCTGAATGAATCAGAGGTGACTTAAGCTTTTGTACCCCCTTCAATACGCCTTTCCCCTCACCAATTTCCTGGCCAGGCACTCCTTCACATTACAGGTTGATCTCCCTCTTAGGTAACGCGTTAGATAGCGATAATATTTATGTCGACTTTTATAGACATAAATTAATATGTCGACTACTATCGACATATGAAAATTCAACAAGCCATCAACATGTTCGATGCGCTCTCTCAGGAAACCCGCTTGAGAGCGTTTCGCCTACTGGTGAAAGCAGGCCCGGACGGGTTGCCCGCCGGCGTACTCAGTGAACGCCTGGGTACACCGCATAACACCCTGTCTTTCCACCTCAACCACCTTTCCAATGCCGGCATCGTCTCTTCGCGCAAGCAGGGACGTTCGGTGATCTACAGTGCTAATTTCGAAGCTACACATCAGCTGATCGGTTTTATGGTGGAAGATTGTTGCAGCACCGAATTTGCCAGCATTCGAGAAGACAGTACCACCGGCTGCTCGATCATCGAACTGGCCAACTGCTGCCAGACAGCTGTGGGCTCTAAGTCCTGAGTCCAGCAGATTAAGAATCAAAGGAGAACATCATGAAGCGTCTGCACATACATATCGGGGTCGAAAACCTGGACCGAAGTATCGAATTCTATAACGCCCTGTTCGGCGCCCAGCCCGTTAAAACCAAAACGGATTACGCCAAATGGATGCTGGAGGATCCCAGTGTTAACTTCGCCATATCGACGCGCTCGGGCAAGCAAGGAGTCGATCATCTGGGCATTCAGGTCGATCAAGGCCCTGAGCTGGACACACTACGGGGACGCATCAAAGAGGCCGATATGTCGATCTTTGATGAAGGCGAAACCGTCTGCTGCTATGCCCGCTCTGATAAATCCTGGGTCAAAGATCCTTCTGGCATAGCCTGGGAAGCTTATCAAACCATGGACGATGCCGAGTTCTATACCGCCGATGAAGCATCGGACCCACCATCGCAATCTGGAGCCGAACCACAAGCCTGCTGCGCGCCCCAGTCGGAACCCGAACAGTCTAAAGGCTCCAGTTGCTGTGCCCCTGCCAAGAAAAAAACGGGCTGCTGTTAACTATGAAACAGGTTCTTGTGCTCTGTACCGGTAATTCATGCCGCTCTATCATCGCCGAAGCCCTGATTAACCACCTGGGTCAGGGCCGCTACCGGGCCGTCAGCGCGGGCAGCTGTCCGGCCGGTTATGTACACCCGCAATCACTCCAGGTGTTACAACGGCATGGCATCAATGTTGGCGATACCCGCAGCCAATCCTGGGACGATTTCAGCGACCAGACCTTCGATCTGGTGATAACCGTGTGCGACCAGGCCGCCAACGAAAGCTGCCCGGCCTTTTCTGGTCCTTGCGAAAAACTGCACTGGAGCACCCCCGATCCTGCTCAGGCAACAGGCACCCAAACCGAAATCGATAGGGCCTTTGAAGAGGCCTTCCTATTACTCAAAGATCGCGTAGAAAGTGAGCTGTTATGACAACGGAAAATACCTCCCCCATGGGTTTGTTCGAGCGTTACCTGTCCCTGTGGGTGGCTCTGTGTATTGTCGCCGGGGTATCACTGGGTATCGCCCTACCCGGACTTTTTGAGAGTATCGCCCGCCTTGAATACGCCAATGTCAATCTGGTGGTGGCGGTCTTTATCTGGGTGATGATCTACCCGATGATGGTTAACGTTGATTTCGCCTCATTAAAAGATGTGGGCAAAAAACCCAAAGGTCTGTGCATCACCCTGGTGGTCAACTGGCTGATCAAACCCTTTACCATGGCCGCCATTGGCATACTGTTTTTCGAATACGTTTTCGCCGACCTGGTCGATCCGGAAACCGCTCGGGAATACATCGCTGGCATGATTCTGCTGGGTGTGGCGCCCTGCACTGCGATGGTATTTGTCTGGAGTCAGCTGGTGCGCGGCGATGCCAACTATACGCTGGTGCAGGTGTCCATTAACGACATTATTATGGTGTTTGCCTTTGCTCCACTGGCGGCGCTGCTATTGGGCGTCACTGATATCGTGGTGCCCTGGGAAACCTTGTTGCTGTCGGTGATCCTGTATGTGGTCATTCCCCTGGCGGCTGGCTACTTCACCCGCAAACACCTGGATCGTAGCGGTCACCACGAGCGCATCGCCAGCCTGACGGCGCAGATCAAACCCTTCTCCATTATGGGCTTGCTGGCCACCGTCGTCTTGTTGTTTGGCTTCCAGGCTCAAACCATTATCGACAAGCCATTGGTCATCGTTCTGATTGCAATTCCTCTGCTGATCCAGAGCTACGGCATTTTCTTTATTGCTTACGGCTGGGCCTACCTGTGGCGAGTTCCTTTCAGCACCGCCGCTCCCGCCGCCTTGATCGGTACATCCAACTTTTTTGAGTTAGCGGTGGCTGTCGCCATCAGTCTGTTTGGCCTGCACTCGGGCGCAGCATTAGCCACGGTGGTCGGGGTTCTGGTGGAAGTACCGGTAATGCTCTCGCTGGTTGCTTTTGCCAATCATACCCGCGCACGCTTTGCCTGAACCTTTACGTGGCAGACATTCCCCTGCGCTGAAAATACGGACAGAGGAATGTCTTATTCGCTATCACTCAATTCAGATCCCATCGGGTTTCCGGCCGCGCCTCTAATAATACAACCTTACGCCGTTGAATCTGGTTCCGCTCATCGCTCAACAATCGTTTGCTATCCACAAGGGCCAAAGGCTGCGAGGATTCCCGCACCAATGAACCATCCGCAGCCAACGACAAGTATCGTCCGCAACATACCCTTAAAAATGAACTGAAGTTGCCCATATCATGACCGGCATCGATCGATTCCAGATAAAGCCTGGCAATCAGCTGATTCACCGTCATAGCGTCCCTGACGCCGATCTCTTCCAGCACCTGCCAGAAAAAATGCTCGAGACGCACCGAGGTCACTACACCATCAATGCGCAAGGAGCGCGTTTTGCTCGACCACAATGTGCGATCGGCACCGACAAATAATTCACACATCACGCGCTCCCTGAAGTTTTATTTTTTTAACGTAGCGCCCAAGTTTACTGGATCAACAGTTGATGAAACTGCTGTAACAGCGCCGGATGAGCTGGCCAGGCCGGCGCCGAAACCAGATTTCCATCGGTGATCGCCTGATCCATCTCCAGGCTTTGATACTGCCCACCCGCTTGCTCGACCTCAGGCTGGCAAGCGGGATACGCTGAAACTTGTCGACCTTCCAGCACACCGGCGGCGGTCAGTACCTGTAAGCCATGACAGATAGCAGCCACGGGTTTATTGGCGGCAAAAAAATCTTTCACCAACGATAGCACCTGAGCGTTGAGACGCAGATATTCCGGCGCCCTGCCTCCCGGAACATACAAACCATCGTATGCCTCGACAGAAGCCCCATCAAAGGAGGCGTTGAGGGTAAAGTTATGCCCCGGTTTTTCAGTGTAAGTTTGATGGCCTTCAAAATCATGAATGGCCGTGGCAATCACCTCTCCGGACTTCTTATCGGGACAAACCGCATCCACCTGATGCCCCATGGCCAGTAGTGCTTGAAACGGCACCATATTTTCATAATCTTCGACAAAATCGCCAGTAATCATTAGTACTTTTGCCATTCTATTGTCTCCTTGATTCTTATCATTAGCGGGACTTTATAGGAACGACTAATAGCACCACATTTCATCAAGTGGTGGGTAAGAGAATACTACTACATCAGACCCTGCGGTCTGGCTATTGGAAAAAACCCATAGAACACATTAGAGCCAGGGCGTTTGTGCATAACAACGCCCTGGCTGACAGACAGCTATAAGGCTGAGAGAAGCACCTTATTCCGCACTCAATTTCCCTTCAGCAGGCAGGTCCAGCGTCCCCTCATCACGCCCACCACCAATAAATTGCTGAATATAGAGTTTGCTTCTGCGCAACAGGTCCATCAGGGTATAGCGTTCACCACCGCCCAGTAAAAACAGCACCCCAGCGCTGGCAAAAAGCGCAAATTCACGCTTAAAACCATTGAGGTTTTTGATCAGGGTTTTATCAATGCCGAATTTGCTAAACATATACCAGAGCATCACACCCATCACCACCACACTGCTGGCTTGTACCACTTTCTTGCTGCCAAAAATCAGCAAGATACCCGTGATAGCAAGTATCAGCTGAGGAGTCGCAAAGGATGTAATATTGCCAAACGCGCCGAAAAAACCACCCACAATCATCACACTGGCCAGCGACAGCCTTAACAATAATCCCAATGCATTCCAGTCGGCAGTTATCTGCGGACGCAGAAAGCGATGATCAAGACTCTTCGTGCCTGAGCCCAGGTTGTACAGCACGAACATAAAGCCCGACAGCGCAATGTCACGGATTTGTACAAAAATAGCCGGCGAAGTATAGGTCTTAGCCTCCAGACTGATACCCGGCACCGTCATTGTCGGTAGCGCAATAACAAAGGTCCACAATAAAAAGCCGTAGAATAGACTAAGGGGCCTGACAAACAAGCCAAGAATCAGTGCGATTCCGCTGATCAATTCAAAGGCCGATAAGGCTGTCAGAAAAATCGCCGGGCTAAGTAGATCTCCGATTGCTCCGGTAAAGAGATACTCCTGGAACAACGCATTAATATAACCACTGGTCGACATGTAGTTGCTCACCATAGCATCATGAGTTGAGGAACCCAGTAATAAGCTTAATTTGGAGGTTCCTCCGATCACAAACACCAAACCCAAGCCGACTCGTATAAACAGTGCCGCCATCCCTGCCTGAATTTCAGAGAGTAAATATGCAGATTTATTCACAATAATTTCCTTATATATCCATGGGAAGACTCGTAGCGAAGCTAAGTCTTCAAAGAAAAACGCTAGTTTTGTTGGATAGGTTAAAGAAAATCAGTAAATTGGAGGGCGAGGTATATAGATTTGACGCCAGGTTTTCATAGCAAAAAGTGAACGCGCCCTGAACACCGCATGGAGACGTTCGCTAATAGAAAAAGCCGTTATCAACGCGGCAGGTAAACACAGATCGACACAGGGAGCCGCATTCTCTTGCACTGCATTGGCGTCTGAGTCGGTCTCAACCCCAATAGCCAGATCGGCCCCATCACCAATCATCCACGATAACGAGCGATCAGGGATATCCTCAGCCTGTAACCGCATCAGGAGGCCCTGATTGTCCTTCGAATCATGTGCCGGCATATATTCAAAGACCAGGGCAAAGTTGGTCAGCACAACAGATTGCATGCAGAGCACCATAAATAGCGCCAGGCTTTGCACAGGTTTAACCATGACAGGTAACCCTGAGCAACCCCGGCAACAAGGTACGAAGGCACAGGTTGTGTCTATGATGTTTAAACCGCACCATCGAAACCCGCTGCCCCTTGCATTGTAAAATCCCTGTATTTTAAAGCTGTACCGATTCCAGATGCAGACCTTGTTGACCGGGGTTTTATTTCAGCCACCAAGAAAAATATTACAGTTCGCTGATCTTTTTCCACTCTTCGGGATCGTATTCTTTCTCTGTGCTTTTGGTAATGTCAGTCATCAGCTTGCTGCGAATTTCTGACACCCGCTCAAGCGCCTGCAAAGCAAAGCCGTTGGAGTGCATATTGATATACCACAGTGCCATTTCCCGGTCCTTCGCGAGCATTTTTTTGATCGCATTATCGACATAAGGCAGACTGGCAACCAGGCGTTGTTCGGCCTGATCCCTCAGCTCATGAAGCGCTTCTCGGTACTGCCCGTCGCTGCTGTTCAACAGGGCTCCCACCGAGCGAAATCGCCAATAGGCACTGACCGAGTCAAATTCATTAGTGCCCAAACGATACGCTCGAGGAGTGTCAGTAATCGAGCCATAGAGCGGAATAAAAATACTGTCCGAGACATTACCAATGCTTTGCCAGATAACACCAGCCAGTTCCGGGGGCATACCCGGGCGCATTTCAATAATATGGGACTCTACATTACGGTCGATGCCAATCACCCGCTCGGCCTTACCTTCCAGCGGAGTGCCCGTGTAATCCGCGCGAAGCATATTAGCGATATCGAGTACCGTCAGCTTCTTATCCGGCTTCATAAACAGCGGATAACGCTCCTGGCGAATCTCCTGATATATCGAGGGAGAAAGCAGATGCTGCGCCAGCCAGATGCGGTCCGTATTATAATCATCATTCAGAACACCGAAAGCACGCGCAAAATCAAACCTTTTACTATTAACCTCGCCCAGTAACTGATGTTTTTTGACATGTTCGAGCAGCCCTTTTGAATGCAATACCCTTTTTTTGTTGGTGATATCAATATCATAAATACGCAGGGCATTCGCTTGCACAACATATTGGTTATCCGGCACCTTAACCGCTATCCAATGATGGCCGGATCCGATCTCCATCAGCCAGGCCTCTTTTTGATCCGAAATCGCCAACCCATTCGCTTCAGCAGCACCAATACTCTCGACATAGCCACCCAGTAATTCAACCGCATGACGCGCCGAGGTCGCCTGAGATAACAGTAAGGTCGGGATCACCGATTCATCGATGCCCGGTTTAACAAAGGGATCCGCTTTTTGGGATTTCTCGTTGGCTTCCGCGCTGTAGGTAGCGGTCACAGCAACATTCAGCGAGTTAATACCCACTTCCTCAAAAGGACCAGCCCCGGACCCCAGGGTATTGGCATCCCAGTCGGGCATGGCTGTGTATTGCAGAGTTTTACTGGGTTTGGCGACGCTCAGTCCGCTACCAAACTGCCAGAGATCACCCTCTTCATGCTCGGCCGCGACCCTTACCACCATATGCTTGGCCCAGTTATTTTCCGGAAAGTCCTCATTACGGGCAATCATGTAAGAGCCGGTTGCAGAGGCGGCCTTACCGACAATAATGCCCGTACAGGCCAAAACTTGCTGCGAAAACAGCAACGACAATATCATTAAGGTAGAAACAAACGATCGATTTCTTATCAGCATAAGAATCTCCTTATCCCTATTGCGTTGACAAAAAAAAATGAAAACTCAGAAGAAATGAGCTTTACAAGACTAGCTCTGAACAAAATAGCGTCAAGGAACTGATCGTTTTTCAATAAAAAAGTAGAAACCGGTCAGCAAATCCAGTTTCGTTTTTACTCAAAAACAATTATTCAATATTTTTTAATTATTTTTCTAAATATAAAAGATCAGAAAAAACACCGAACAAACCAAAGTGTTAAGGCACCTCTGATTAATTCAGATAGATCTCTGCGGATCCTAAAAATGGTTTTTATCAAGGCGAAGCTCGCCGTTCATGTCGAGACCTGGACA
>NZ_JAKSDZ010000068.1 GCF_023509475.1 Aestuariirhabdus haliotis
GAGAAACCATTTTAGGACCGCCCTACGGGGCTTTCAGGCGAACCCAGACTCTTTGTTACGCCTTTTTGAAAGGTCTGGACCTTACTGCAAAGACGAGCCGCGATTCTGGATTCGCCTCAAAGCCAGAGTTCATCTGAATTAATCAGAGGTGCCCTAAACACCCTCGCACCTGGCAGGCGTACACTTCTGATAGCAAAAGATAAGGGCGAATTAATCGGAGGCGCGCTGGTTTGAACTACTATTGATGTAGATAAGCACCCGGGCCCTGCCCAACCATTCGTATGGAGGCAATTATGTCGGATTCTATTCGCGCTGGAGATGCACCCATTGCAGTAGACGTCACCGAAGGAAAGCGCTACTTCTGGTGTGCCTGTGGTAAAAGCGCCAGTCAACCCTTTTGCGATGGATCCCATAAAGGGTCCGGAATCAGCCCCCTGGCTTATCTCGCACTGGAAGATAAAAAAGTCTTCTTTTGCGCCTGCAAGCAGAGCCAAACCCCACCTTTGTGCGACGGCAGCCACAAAGCCTGAGCGGATCGGTAACCATGGATCATGATCCAACTCCCTCACCTGGCGGCATCTTGGGCGAAAAAGCATCCATTCCTCTGCTCCATGATTTCAGCATCGATGTTGCTACGCTGAACGCGATATGCCGCAAGTTCGCCGACGAAACCCCTTTTGATATCGCTATTATGGCCAAAGGAGGGAAAATCGTAGCCTCTTCCATCGAAGGCCGGGTTGGGAAAATTCATGAGGGGGCCGCACAGCTTCTCAACAAAGGCTTTTCAATTCTCGAAGTCAGCGCAGAGCAGGCGGCACAATCCGACATCATGCTGGAAGGCTGTGAATATCCTGTCTACCTGGATGGCAAACCCGTACTTTGCGTGGGTATCGCCGCCCCAATGGAGCAAGCACGTAATTATGGCGCTATAGTACGCAGCTGTGTTGAGGTCATGCTCCAGGAAAAGCGGAGCGTTTGGCGCGATCAGCAACGATTAAGGCGCGCCTATACCATTCAAAGCGCCAATTTACACAGCGCCCATATGCAACGCGACAAGGCCGAAGATAGCCTGCGCATTAACCGCGAACGCATGCTGGATATCGCCGACTTTATGCTGGACGCCATTTGGGAAACCGACGCCGAACTCAGATTCACCTACGTTTCCGAACACATCTTGAAGAAAATGAACATCGGCCGGGATGATATTTTGGGTAAAACCCGCTGGGATTTCTTCGCGCCTTTACTGATTGATGCCGATTGGGAGGCCTGGCGAGCACACAGGGAAACCATGCAGGCACATAAAGATTTCCATGAATTCGAGTACGCTCTGAGAAGAGGGGATGATGTTCTCTACTACCGTGCCAGCGGTAAGGCCATGTTCGACAGCCAGGGAAACTTTCTGGGTTATCGCGGTGCGGGTCGAGATGTGACCGATCAGATCCAGTTGGAAAAAGAACTGCAGCGCAGTATCGAGCGTTTTAGAAACATCACCGAATCGACATCGGACTGGATCTGGGAGGTTGATGAAAACTTGCGTTTTACCTACCTGTCATCGCGCTTTTATGAGGTCATGGGGTATCAGCCTGAGGATATTCTGGGCAAGACACGACAAGAGTTCGCCGGGCTTACCAAAGGCTATTCTGAGAATCCTGACTGGCTTGCTCATCAGCAGGATATTATTGCTCAACGCTCTTTCAAGGAGTTTGAATACAGTGGCGTCAAGCCCAATGGAGAGCCCTTTTGCATCAAAGTCAGTGGCGCTCCATTCTATCACCCCGATGGCAGCTTCGCCGGTTACCAGGGAACCGGAACTGACTTTACTCACCTGAAACTGGCCCAGCAGCAATTGTTGAGTGCTGAAAAACTCTCTGCCCTGGGTGGCATGGTGGCGGGGATCGCCCATGAACTCAATACGCCGGTGGGAATTGGCGTCACCGCCGCCTCTCATTTACGACAACAAACCCAGGCATTGGCTTCGAGTCTGGAGCAACAAAACCTGACCAAAAGCCAGTTAGATCGCTACTTGAAAACCGCCGTCGAGGGTACCGATATTTTACTGAAAAATCTCAGCCGGGCTGCCGAATTAACCGACAGTTTCAAACAGGTGTCCGTTGATCAAAGCAGTGACAAGATTCGCCCTATCAAACTACTGAAATACCTGGAAGAGATGCTGATTACACTACGGCCATTGCTAAAAAGAACGACACCCGAAATCAATATTGACTGCGACCCCAAGCTGACCATGACAACCAATGCGGGTGCTCTTTACCAGGTCATCAGTAACCTGATTATCAACTCACTGCAGCACGCTTTCGCCAAGCAGGATAAGCCGGTTATTACGATTAAATGCCGCAAGCAGCTGGACCAACTGGAACTCAACTATCGAGACAATGGCTGCGGTATGATAGAGGCCAAACTGCACCATATTTTTGAACCCTTTTTTACCACCAAGCGTGCTCGCGGTAATACCGGGCTGGGCATGAACCTGGTCTATAACCTGGTGACCGAATCCCTGCAGGGCAGCATCCACGTTTTCAGTCTGCCCGGTAAAGGTATGCATTTTGATATGAAGCTGCCGCTGGAACTGCCTCCGGAAGGCGTTTCCGAAGGCAGTTCCAGGGCACAATAGCGTTTAGATCAGGTGCTTGCGATCCAACTCAATCGCACGATCAAGCTCTGCCAGCAAGCCCGCACGAGCTTTCAATTTGGTCTGATGATGCGCCTTCATATTGAGCTGACTGAGAGTTTCGGCGGCTTTCTGAGCCGTAGCCAGAACCTGGTCCGCAGGTACCAGACGATCGGCAAAACCGGCTTCCATCGCCTGTTGGGGGTTGACCATTTCCGCCAGCATGACGGAGCGTTCAAAGGCCGCCGGGGTCAAACGCCCACGAGCCAGAGTAATGCCGGCATGGTGCATGGTCATGCCAATGGCCACCTCATTCAAGCCAATCTTGAACTCACCTTCGGCGGCGATACGCAAATCCCCTGACAGCATCAAAAATGCCCCCTTGGCAATCGCATGGCCACCACAAGCCACCACAACCGGAGTCGGGAAAGATAATAACCGGCGTGACAGGGTAGAACCCGCTGTCACCAGCCCTACGGCGGCATCAATACCACTGCCCATAACACGCAGATCATAACCGCCCGAGAGAATGCCCACAGACCCCGTCAGCACCAGAGTAGCACCTTCAGACTCTACGACATCCAGCACCTTGTTGAGCTGCTCAATCAGCTCCGGGGAGATAGCATTAACCTTGCCATTATCAAGAGTGACGGTGGCAACCTTGCCATCGAGTTGATATTTAACGAGTTCGCTCATTGTGATCCGCTCCGCTGAGGCGACTAACGCGCCCTTAATGTAAAACCGTTAGGTCAACTCCGATTCATTCAGAGTTACCCTAATATTGTAATCCGGCGCGAATCTTAGCAGATTATTGGCCTTCGGGTCTGCATCCGCCAATCAGGTCAGTAATTTCATCGGCGGCCGCAACAACCTGTGCGCCAACGGCTTCCTGCCGGCTGGGCTGCACCCTGACGGTGGGTCCCGATATCGAAACCGCTGCCAATGCCATACCAAACTCATCGTAGATATTGGCTGCAATGCAGATCAGACCTTCGGCCTGCTCCTGGTTGTCAATGGCATAGCCCCGCAGCCGTATGGCACGTAATTCATCACTGAATTGCTCGGTATTGCGAAGTGTCTGAGCCGTCAGCTCGGGCATGCCCTGCTCGGCCAGCAGTGCCAGCGCCTCCTTCATGGGTAAGGCCGACAGCAAAGCCTTGCCAACACCGCTGGCATGGATAGGGCCGCTGTTACCGACAGGAACCGCCATGCGCATCATGGCAGAGCATTCAACCTGCCCGACAAACACCACCTGACCTTGTTGTAACACACCCAGGTTTGAGGTTTCTCCCGTGGCCGCTACCAACCTTTTCATAACACTGCGAGCCTGAGTGATAAAGTCTCGCTTTTTAAGATAGGCATTACCACAGCGAAACGCATTGATGCCAACGCTCCACAAGCCCTTGCTTTCATCCAACTCAGCAAAACCCAATTCACGCATACTGTTCAACAGTCGATGAACCGTCGATGGTGGCAACTGTTCCTGGTTGGCCAACTCAGACAGGGTAAACCCGAGCTCTCCTTCCGAGAGCCGCATTAACAATTGAAAGGCCCGGGAAAGCGACTGAACCTGACCAACCCTGGCTGCCGCAGGGGACTTGTTGGCAGACGTCATTGTGCTCCCTCTTGGCCCATTGCTTGCTGTGGTTGGTCGAGCAGTTCAATCCAGTGGGATACTGGCTGGCTAGCGCGGGTTTGCAAGTGCAACTGGCACCCCACATTGGCCGTCACGATGCGGTCCGGATTATCCATCGTTAACGCCTCGATTTTATTCTTCAACAGAGACTGGCTCATCTCGGGTTGCAAGATCGAATAGGTGCCCGCCGAACCACAACAAAGATGGTTATCTCGGGTTCGGGTCAACTCAAAACCTGCGCGCCCGAGTATTTCCTGGACGGTGCTGGTTTGCTTCAATGCATGTTGCAGGGTACAGGGACAATGGAAAGCGATACGCTGGTCATGGCCTTCAGGCCTGATGGCGGTCAAATCTTCCGCGGCTAACACCTGACTGATGTCACGACACAACTCACTGATACGAGCTGCCTTGTCCGCATAGTGCGGATCATTGCGCAGCAAGTGTCCGTACTCCTCTACCATAGCGCCACAACCACTGGCCGTCATCACTATGGCTTCGGCGCCTGCCTCTACCGCCGGCCACCAGGCATCGATATTCCGTCGCATGGCCTGCAAACCTTCCTGATGCGCTGCCAGGTGATAACTGACGGCACCGCAGCAACCGGCTTCCGACACTGTGACCAGGGTAATACCAAGACGATCAAGCACTCGCGCTGTGGCGGCCAGGGTATTGGGTGTTGCCGAAGGTTGTGCGCAACCTTGCAAGGCCAGCATTCGTCGGGGATGACTGGTAGAAGGCCAGGGGGACGCTTTTTGTGCCGGCGGTATCTTGGCTTTGACGGCAGCGGGCATTATGGGCCTGGCGAGCTGCCCAAGCTTCAATAGCGTTCCAAAGCGCTGACGGTAAGGCACCAATTTTCGAATCGACCAACGCAGCGCACGCTGAGAAGCACTACGGGGCAATTTCTGCTCAAGAATACCACGACCAATATCAACCAATCGGCCGTACTGAACACCTGACGGACAGGTGGTTTCGCAACTGCGGCAGGTCAGGCAGCGATCCAGATGGGTGCGAGTCTTTTCTGTCACCTCTCCACCTTCCAACAACTGCTTGATCAGGTAGATGCGCCCTCTTGGGCCATCCCTTTCATCGCACAACTCCTGATAGGTCGGGCACGTCGCGGTACAAAAACCACAGTGCACACAACTGCGCAAAATGCCTTCGGCTTCCTGCCCGTCGGCGGTTTCGCGGTACTCTTCAATAATATTGGTTTTCATCGTTTCAGTCCGCTCACTCACAGCCAGCTATAGAGACGTCCAGGATTAAACAACCCCTGGGGATCCACCGCATTCTTGATGCGCCGGTGCAAGCGCCGAACGGGTTCAGCCAACACCGGATTGACCTCACCCTGCCGGTCACCGCCTCGATACAGGGATACCGATCCCCCCTGCGTCTCCGCCCAGTGTTGCAATTCAGAAACATCGACACCTGACGCCTGGTCGGTACGCAACCAGCGTTGCGCACCGCCCCAGTCGATCAATTGTGAGTCCTTATCCAGTAAAGGCGCAGCAGAATTGATCGAGAAACGCCACAGGGGCTTATCCCCTGCGAAAAAAGTATGTTGCTGCTCACGCAGTTCCTGCCAAAAACTCTCGCTCTCCTGCCACAGTTTGACCGACCATTGCTGCATCCACTGAGTCAATGTCCCATCAACGGCGCTTTCGGCACCTTCCAACCTCAGGTACAACATGCCACCGACCCAACAAGCCGCTGTCAGGGGTTTGGGGGTTGCTGCAAGGCGGTTCATCAGAGTGATCGCTTCATGCGCAGTACAAGGCAAGCGCAACGTACGCGTACAAGCCGGCTTGGGTAGCACTTTCAAACTGATGTCGGTCATAACGCCAAGGGTTCCCATGGCGCCTGCCTGGAAGCGTGAAAGATCATAACCGGCGACGTTTTTCATCACCTGCCCGCCAAAACGCAGCACCTCGGCTTCACCATTGATCAGCCTGACTCCGAGCACCATATCACGCACCGAACCCAACCAGGGACGGCCAGGGCCCGACTGGTTAGTCGCCAGAGTGCCGCCAATTGTTGCCTCGCCACCAAACAAGGGAGGCTCGAAGCTCAGGCGTTGCCCCTGCTCATCCAGTGCCGCATTGAGTTCGGCAATTCGGGTTCCGGCACGCGCGGTGAGCACCAATTCAACCGGCTGGTAATCGACTATGCCGGTATGGCCCGCGACCGATAAGGGTTCACCTTCCTGAGCACGCCCCATAAACGACTTGGAGCCATTACCGACGATGGCTAACGGCTTGCGCCGGTCATGAGCCTGGCGTACCTGGTCTACAAGAAGTGCTAATTGATCGGCCATTAGTGAGCTCCTTCTGCAGATCCGGGTTCAGAAACATGATCCAGAGATCGGTACTCCTGACAGCGTTTTAATACCGGTATACCTTTACCGGGATTCAAGCTACCGCGCGGGTCAAAAGCGTGCTTGATACCATGAAAAACACTCAACTCCTGGTCATTAAACTGGCTGTGCATCTGCCGGATTTTTTCAACACCGACGCCGTGCTCTCCGGTAATACAACCGCCAACCTCGACACAGAGTTCGAGAATCCGGGCGCCAAACTCTTCGGTCTTCTCCAGTTCACCAGGCACATTGGCATCGAACAAAATGAGCGGATGAAGATTACCATCGCCGGCATGAAAAACATTGGCGACCCGTAAGCCATAATGATCAGAAAGCTTTTGCATTTCGGTTAACACATGAGTCAGTTGACCGCGCGGAATGGTGCCATCCATACAGTAATAATCGGGAGACAGGCGACCCACCGCCGGAAACGCGGACTTGCGCCCTTTCCATAACAGCGCTCGCTCCTCTTCGTTATGAGAGACCCGAGTGGCAATTGCCCCCAGCTCGACAAACAGGGATTCAACCCGCTCCAGATGCTCCTCCACCTCTTCATGGGTGCCATCCACTTCACACAACAGTAGCGCCTCGGCTTCGACCGGATATCCAGCTTGCGCAAACGCTTCTGCGGCCTGGATGGCATAGCTGTCCATCATCTCCAGGCCGGCCGGGATAATTCCTGCAGCAATAATACCTCCTACTGCGTCACCCGCTTTTTGCACGGAATCGAACGCCACCATCACCACCTGGGCAACCTCCGGGGTGGGCAACAGGCGAACTCGAACTTCGGTCACGACGCCCAGCAACCCTTCCGAACCGGTCAACAGGGCCATCAAATCGTAACCGGCACTATCGAGCCCTTGCGAGCCAATCACCACACGCTCGCCTTCCACCGTAATCAGTTCCAGCTCGCAAATATTATGCACTGTCAGGCCATATTTCAGGCAATGCACACCACCGGAGTTTTCCGCCACGTTGCCGCCAATCGTGCAGGCAATTTGGGAAGATGGATCCGGGCCATAATAGAGCCCCAACTCAGCCGCCGCTTCTGAAATTGCCAGATTTCGCACCCCCGGTTGCACACGCGCCGTGCGTGTCGGCAGATCGATATCCAGAATACGATTGAAACGCGCCAACGACAGCACAACGGCATCCGGGCTCGGCATCGCACCGGCACAGAGCCCGGTGCCCGCACCACGGGCAATTACCGGAACCCTGTAATGGTGACAAATTCTCATCACCTCCTGGACCTGCGATACTGTTTCCGGCAACACCACCAACAACGGCATTTCGGTATAAACTGACAGACCATCACACTCGTAGGGCTTTTGGGTTTCTGCATCTTCGATCACGAACGCGGGATCGATTAACTCGCGAAAGCGTTCCGCCAGTGCCGGTTTACTGATCAGTGGTTTCTCGTTCATGCCATTCCTCGGATGTGAAGCGCTTTGTTGATGAAGTTCTAGGCGGTAACCTGCTCGCGCATTAGATAATCGATACCCGCCTGGGCACATTCCATATCCTGTTGTGGGGTGCCCGAGCTAATGCCTATCGCGCCGACCACTTGCCCATTCATAATCACGGGCAAACCACCACCAACCACAGACAATCGTCCGCCCATTTCGGTATGGATACCAAAGGCAAGATTGCCCGGCACACAAACCCGATTGTACTCATGCGTGGCCTTTCGTGCCGCGGCCGCCGTATAGGCTTTATCCTGGGCGATCGTTGCGCTGCTGACCTTGCCGCCATCCATACGTTCAAAGGCCAACAAGGTGCCCGACTCATCCGTTATCGCAATACACATGGGCACTCCGATTTTCCGCGAACGCTCGCGCGCGCCATCCATTAACAACCCAGCTTCCCGTAGATCCAAACGATGAATAACCAGCATCTCTACTCTCCTGTGTGGTCTGCCTTGTCGATAGCAGCCTGCTGGCTTGACACTATGCCCTTTGAAGTAACCGTTCAATACCGATCCAGCGTTCAACTTCTGTATGGTGAAAGGCCACAGAAATCGGTTAACCAAAACAACATAAAGACAATCAAAAACACAACTAACTCTTTGATTTAAAAAAGATATAAAATTGGTAATACCATTAAACCAAAGAACCGTGACTCACTATACCATTCCATTATGCGGAATACGATTCTGTTCAGTTTATGAAATGCCGGAGTATTTGCCAGGTCTTGCTTCAGGCGCCGCTAAAGCGCACCTGTACTACACTTGCAGGCAGATCAAAAGGGCGCGCAAAAACACTCCCCCATGCTTTGTGGGAAAACGGAAATCTCTGCATTTTTCCTTCAGATATACGACTGCCCCTCCCCCCGGTTAACAGTCACCATTGAGAGAAAAGCAATGAATAGAGAAGTATTCTTCGAAAGCCAGCTTAAAAACATCCATGATTCACAAAAATGGATGTGGGCCATACTCGCAGGCTTCTCTGTTTTCACCGCCATCAAGAAAATTCTAGAACATCACAAATCAGCCAACGTCTTCCCATCTCTAGATGAGCAGATAGGCCCTTACCTTTTCTTCCTGGTTGTTTTAACCGTCGTCTACCGGTTTTACGTTGCAGACAGCCGCATTCTGGATTATTACTATGACTCGGTTCCCAAGTCGCTAAACAATAGTCAGGATAAGCAACTGTTTTTAGACTATTTGGCGAAACTGGATAGATCCCAGTTTTTCTTCGACGCTACCGGACGAGTGGTGCAATATTTTCTTATTGTATTTGTGGCTTCAAACATAGCGAGTTACAGGGACTTTACCATTTCAATAACTCTGCTTCTGATATTCAACGCCATATACTCGCGCATGATCTGCTCTACTTTTCAAATAAAAACTGAAGGCATTGTTGATGAAAACATAAGAACAGAAATGAACTTCGGCAAAGCCAGGAAAATATGGATTTATAACAACCTGTCTTTTGCTATTATCCTCACGGCACTGCTCTCCTTCCAGCCCCCATTCGCTTTATTACAAACGAGTACCGCACTACTTCTGCTTGCAAATTCAGTGCTTGATATTTTTCTTTTGAACAATGTTTACCTACCCGATTACAAACGCATGAATCAGACACCGACCGACGGATCCAGCTGAGTCTCTGCGCCCTCCCTGCCCCTGACGCTCTCCTCTTCCATCAAACGACGCCGAACATATTAGACGGCCCTAGAAAATCAAAAAATCAGCACTCGTACCCCCCCACAGCCGTAAAAGAAAAATACTCATAATGGTTTATCATTCCAGATAACTGAAGCAACATTGATTTATCCAATCCGGAACCTTTGATAAAGTAGAAAGCAAAGCGTCAAGTTGGATCAAAGCCTTCACACACGCACTCTACTAGAGGTTAGAATGAAAAGAGCTATAACTCTGCTGGGCAGCTTGTCGCTACTCCTGATCATCGCCAGTGCGATCTTTATTGTGATTAATCGAGTACCAGATCGCCCGGTTGAAGCATTAACAGCACGCTGGGCTCAACCCCCCTCACAGTTTGTCGAAATAAACGGCCTGAAAATTCATCTGCGAGACGAAGGTCCTCGGAATGACCCCACCCCCATCCTGTTGCTGCATGGCACCAGCTCGTCACTGCACACCTGGAATGGTTGGAGCAAAGAGCTCAACGAGCAACGCCGAGTCATTCGTTTCGATATGCCAGGGTTTGGCCTCACTGGCCCTTCTCCCGACAATGTCTATACCATCGAGCGCTACGCTCAGACAGTCATCGCCGTGCTGGATCAGCTGAATATCGAACGCTCCGTATTGGCAGGTAACTCTCTGGGGGGATACGTGGCCTGGGCCACGGCGCTGTTTTATCCCGAACGGGTCGAGCAACTGGTATTGGTCGATGCCAGCGGCTATCCCTTTAAAGCCGAATCCATTCCCATCGGATTCAGAATTGCCAACACCCCCATTTTGAACACGCTTATGGAGGATGTAATGCCCCGCTCTATGGTGAAAAGCAGCCTCGAAAATGTGTACGGTAACCCGACACTGGTCACTTCTGAGCTGGTTGACCGCTACTTTGATCTGATGACGCGCAGCGGTAACCGTAAAGCCCTGGTTGAACGCTTTCGGCAAACACAACCGGGTCAACTGGCGGACCGGGTTCCCGAACTCAAACAACCCACCTTGATACTATGGGGTAAGCTGGATCGTCTTATTCCCCCCGACAATGCTGACCGCTTCCATCAGGACATCTCTGGCAGTACGTTAGTCCTCTTCGAAGATCTCGGGCATGTGCCCCAGGAAGAAGACCCTGTAGCGACTGTGTCGGCACTCAAACGTTTTCTGTCAACGCCCAAGACAATTGCCCTGCCACCACCTGAACAACCTGCGAGCCAGTGAATCCATGCCGTTGAACACCTTCATACATTCGACACTCTGCGCCCTGCTGTTTCTTATGCCAACCTTGGCTACAGCAACCCAGGTCCAGAACGACTTCAATACCGAACTCTATTTTTGTCTAGCCACCGACACCTATGTATCGGCTCCCCGAAAATGTTCTGGATACAGCAAAAAAGAAGATAATTCGGCGATTGTAGCAAGCGTACCCTGGTCAACGGTTGAGCAGGCTACCAATATCGGTTTGTCACCGGACTGGTTAACCATTGGCGATGTTGAATATTTTGTTCCGTCCTGCACCTATGAAGAGGGGGCCAGCTGCCACTGCAACGGCAAACGCCATGGCTATTCAAACGTCGACCGGCATATCCCCGCACTGATTCTGGAGTTAATTGAAGATCAACGCTCCTTTCGTAGCGTCCAGAATCGCGTCGCCCAATTTCGGAGCGAGGGTAAAGATTTCCCGGCTCTGGTTGAAAACTTGAAAGAAAACGCTTGTCGCCAATTGGCAGACATCAGGGTGTATCAAGAGCGCTATGACATCACATTAACCGCGCTGATTGAGGAGTACAAAGGGGTTCGTCTTCAGGTAATGCATATTGAGCAGCAACAGAAAAACTGCTTACACGACCTGTCGCCCACCACTCAAGCATACATCAATAATGGAGGGTGGACCTCTGACAAGGCCATCATCAAAGAACACAAGAACTATCAAAAGTGTCTGGATCAATTCAAAGGGGACAAAAGAAATTTAGGGCGTAAGGATCGAAGCTTACGTAATGAAGTAGCCCGCTGGTTAACGTTAATCACGCACTTCCCTATCGCCCTGGAGCATACTATTGGCGAAGAATATATTCCGAAGCTGAAGCCATACCATTAGATAAAGCTTAGAAGGTTATGGCAAATACGTCCCTACCAGGCTATCTCTTCACCCGCATAACTGAAGAACTTGCCCGTATCTTTCGGCCCTTTGGCATTCAACAAGCTGAGTATTTTTTGCGCTACATAATCCGGAGTAAATAACTGCTCAGGCGGCACATTTTTCTGGAATGGTTGGGAAAGTCGGGTATCGGTTGTGCCTGGATGAAACGCAAAAACACAACAACCAGGTAACTTATGCTTCCACTCAATACTGATGGTCTTGATTGCCATATTCAGTGCAGCTTTAGAACATCGATAACTAATCCAGCCTCCAACCCTGTTATCTTCTATGCTGCCAATCCGGGCCGAGATTGAGACAAAGTATGTGTGTCTCCTGGATTTAAGGTGTTTGGAAAAATACTTCGCAAGAAAAATCGTAGGCAGAACATTCGTATTAATATTGTGATTAAAAAAGTCAGCATTGAACTGATTGACTGTTTTTTCGGGTTTTTGGTCGGGTAGATGCAGAGTTCCTACAGCATTAATCAACACATCCAAATTCGATATACTGCGGGCGAGAGAGCAGATATCTTGCTCCGAGGTTGCATCCAGCTTAAACCATTGAACCCGATGATTTTCAACCCGACGGCCTTCAAACATAGGCTGCTGGGTTCGATAGGTCGCATAAACGACGACATCAGAACTGGACGCTAAAAACAGCCTTACAAGAGCAGAGCCTATTCCACCCGAGCCGCCGACAATCAATATTTTCAACAGATCGCACCTGCGTATAGTAAACCCGTTAATATGAGGACACTGGCTTCAATAGAATAAACAGCTTAAGCCGGATCAGATCTTCTTTTCGTCTTTTATTTGCTGTATCTGCTCTGCTAATTTTGCGGCATCTACGCTTAAGCTGGAATAGGCTTTAATATCCCCATTTCTTTGCGCAAACATAGCTTTTTCAAGCGTCGACTCATACATTTTTTGCAGTTTTCGAGACGGGTCTTTTTTAAACAGTGAAAACATCAACACCCCAATATATCGTTGTACCTTCTATATTTCTCTATACGCTCAATATTGGGTTTTGGTTTACTCAATATTTAAGGCACCTCTGATTAATTCAGATGAACTCTGGCTTTCAGGCGAATCCAGAATCGCGGCACGTCTTTGCAGTAAGGTCCAGACCTTTCAAAAA
>NZ_JAKSDZ010000069.1 GCF_023509475.1 Aestuariirhabdus haliotis
GTTCAGGTCTCGACATGAACGGCGAGCTTCGCCTTGATAAAAACCATTTTAGGATCCGCAGAGATCTATCCGAATTAATCAGAGGTGCCCTAGATTAAAGGAGAAGTTATGATGGATAAACATGAAACACGCCCACCTTTGCCGCCTTTTACCCAGGCCAGTGCTATGGAAAAAGTGCGTCTGGCCGAAGACGGTTGGAACAGTCGTGATCCCGCGCGCGTCGCTAAGGCCTATACGGTCGATAGTCAGTGGCGTAACCGGTCGGCCTTTCCGGTCGGAAGGGAACAGATCGAGCAGTTTCTGACCGATAAATGGCAGCGTGAACGGGAGTATCGGCTGATCAAGGAGCTGTGGGCCTTTGAGGCCAATCGTATTGCTGTGCGTTTTGCTTACGAATGGCACGACGCCGAGGGCCATTGGTTTCGTTCCTACGGTAACGAAAATTGGGAGTTTGATAACCAGGGTTTAATGCGCAAACGTTTTGCCAGCATTAACGATCTGCCGATCGAGGAGAGCGAACGAAAATTCCATTGGCCACAGGGACGACGTCCGGATGATCACCCGGGGTTGAGTGAATTGGGCCTGTAGTTCGGGTTTGACTGACAGCACAAGGCAGTGCCCGGTTTCGGCGCATCAACAACATCTGAAGCACCAAAACCGGGGGCGTAATCAGCTGACGCCCTGATCCTGATCTTGCCACCAGGGCTTGCGCAATTCGGTCTTCAGAATTTTTCCGGCGCCCGATAGAGGCAGGGCCTCTTTCCACTCCAGGGACCGGGGAATCTTGTAACCGGCGATCTTTTCCCGGCAGTGTTGTTGCAAGGTCTCAAGATCCAGTTCTTCCCCGGTGGCGCTAACCAGAACCGCGTGCACGGCTTCTCCCCATTCCTGACTGGGGATGCCGATAACCGCGCAGCTGGCGATGGCCGGATGTTGCATCAGGATGTTTTCGACTTCGGCCGAGTAGATGTTTTCACCGCCGGAGATAATCATATCCTTGAGGCGGTCGGCGATGTAAATGTAACCACCGTCGTCCATCCAGGCCGCATCACCGGTGTGCATCCAGCCACCCCGAATGGCCTCGGCCGTTGCCTCGGGTTTGTTCCAGTAACCGAGCATCACATTGGGGCCTTTAACGATTACCTCACCCACTTCGCCTCTGGGCATCTCCTGCCCGGTTGGGTCGACTATTTTTACCTGTTGCAGTGCACCGGCGCGCCCCGCCGAGCGAATGCGGCCGCTATCCAGTCCGGCCTGGGTGTGGTTCTCCTTGCCGGATACCGTCGCCAGCGGCGCCAGTTCGGTCATGCCGTAGGCCTGAATAAAACCAACATGAGGGATTTTCTGCATCGCCGTGTTGACGGTATCGAGCGGCATGGGCGAAGCACCGTAAATAATGGTGTCGAGGCTGGACAGGTCAAAGCGCTCAAACTCCGGGTGGGCCAGGGTCATCTGGACCATGGTGGGTACCAGCAGCACATGGCTGATCTGTTCTTTGGCGATGCTGTCCAGCACCAGAGTTGGGTCAAACGCGGGGTTCACCACATGGACGCCGCCGCGCATATAAACCGCCATCATCATGGCAAAGTCCGCCATGTGGAACATAGGGGCAGCGTGCAGGTAACGCGCCCCGTCGGTGATGACATTTTCGGCGACCACGGCGATGCTGGAACCCACCAGATTGGTGTGGCTGAGCATCACTCCTTTGGGAAAACCGGTAGTGCCACCGGTATAAAACACGCCACCCAATTGGTCGCCGCAGCGCTCGCAGTCATCCATGGGGGCGGTGTCGCGAACCAGCTGCTGGTAATTGAGCATACCGCTCGGAGTCTCTTGCTGGCCGCAGTAGATTAAGGTTTGCAAGGATGTGGAAAGCGCCTGTACCTTTTCCATCAGAGGCAAAAAGGTGTCATCGACCAGCAATATGCGGGTATCGGAATCATCCAGCGAATAGGCAATTTCGTTGGCGGTCCAACGAATGTTGACCGGATTCAGGGCGCCTCCGGCCCAGGGCACCGCCATCACATATTCAAGGTAGACCGAGGAGTTGAGCGATAAAATCGCTACCCGTTCGCCATCCTGTACTCCCAATTGGCGCAGGGCCGCAGCGGCCGAAGCAACGCGCTCGCCAAGTTCTCGATAGCTGTAATGGGATTCGCCCTCGATGACCGCAATCTGGTCCGGGCGTTGGGATATATTACGGTGCAGGCTTTGGGTCAGTTGCATAGTGGCTCCCTGTTTTATTGTTATGGTGGCCTAAGGTTGGGTGATCTGTCTGACTAATTTATAAAAGTAGCGCATTGCTCCAGTGGTGCGCGATCGATACGGGTGTTGTTGGCGGGCTCGTCGCTGTTTTCGTAACCGAATGAGATGCCCAATAAGATGCCGATGTCGTCGCTGATATCCAGGGTTTCGCGAACAAAATCCGGGTAGTAAGCTAGCGCGCCCTGGGGGCAACTGGCGATGCCCTGTTCGGTCATCAACAGCATCAGGGTTTGGGCATAGATGCCAACATCCACCGCATTGACGGTACTGTAGGTGCGGGGCATGCCCAGAAACACCACGTGGGGTGCGCCAAAGAAACGGTAGTTTTCCAGCAGGGCGGTCATGCGCCCCATCTTGTCTCCCCGCTCGATGCCCATATTCTGATAAAGCTCCCGAGCGCAATCGACCTGACGTTCGCGGAAAATACCCTCATAGCTGGCCATAAAACCGAAATCGGGCTGGGGTGCTTTGCCCGAGCTGACGTGTTGATAGAGATCAGTGGCCAGTTGTCTACAGCGTTCGCCACTGACGATGTAGGCGTGCCAGGGTTGGGTGTTGCAGTTGGAAGGCGAGCGCTGGGCAACACTGAAAATATCGTGCAACAGGGCCGGTTCGATGGTTTGCTCGGTGAAACCTCGCACGGTGCGGCGAGTATGGATAGCATCGGTCAATTGCATGGTAAAAAAATCCGTGTTTCTGTCGTCGGGCATTTACCCTATTACAGCGTTTTAAACGCCTCAATGGGTATCACCCGAAGGGGCGATATTTGGCGGATAGAGCAAACGGATCTGGTAGTTTATGCCATCGAGGCCGGCTAAGGGGTTTGCGACACTGCCTGCAAGCCTGTTGGTCTCGAGCCGCTTATTGTGACGTGAAAAAGCAACGTTGTGCGACTCGCCAGCCAAGGTCTTTAACGCGTATGCTAGGGTCAGCGTTGATCTTGGTCACCAGCGGTGATTGGTAACCGGTCATCGCGGACAGACAACAGAATAAAAACAGATGATTTGGAGCACATGAATGAACCTTGAAGGAAAACTGGCGGTCGTTACCGGTGGGGCATCAGGACTGGGGCAGGCGACCTGTCGAGCCCTGGTGGCGCGTGGCGCCCGGGTGGCTATTTTCGATCTGAACGAAGAGCAGGCGCAGGAAACCCGTGATGAACTGGGTGCCGACAAAGCCTGCTATGAATTGGTCAATGTGACCGATGAAAGCTCGGTGGAAGCCGGTATTGAGGCGGCCGTAAAACGTTTTGGAGAGATTCATCTGCTGGTTAACTGTGCAGGTATTGCCCCACCAGCCAAGGTGATCAACCGTGAAGGCGAACCCCTGGCGTTGGACAAGTATCGCCAGATCATCGATATCAACCTGATAGGAACCTTTAACGTGCTGCGCCTGGTGGCCGCACGCATGGCCCGCAATACGCCCATCAATGAAGACAACGGCCGGGGTGTCATCGTTAATGTGGCCTCGGTTGCGGCCTTCGATGGTCAGATTGGCCAGCCCGCGTACGCCGCCAGTAAAGCCGGAGTGGTGGGCATGACCTTGCCCATTGCCCGCGAATTTGCCACTCACGGCATTCGGGTGAATGCCATTGCCCCGGGACTCTTTATGACCCCCATGGCGGCCAGCCTGCCCGAAGAGGTGGTGCAGGCACTGGGCAACAGTGTCGAGTACCCCAAACGCCTCGGGCACCCGGACGAATTCGCCCAGCTGGTGGTGCAGATTGCCGAGAACGATTACCTCAACGGCGAGGTCATTCGTCTCGATGGCGGCATTCGTATGCAAGCGCGTTAAGATTTTTGCAGTGAACTCCGTTGCGTCCTGTCAGAAGCTGTTTCGCAGTCAGGGGGCAACGGCACGGTGTCGGTGAAGGGGAGTGGCATGATTCGAAGTTCAGTCGTATGGCGCCTGCTAGTGGCCGTGCTGTTGTTGGGGATGGTGTCCGGATGTGAGCAAGGCTCGGCCCAGCCTGCCCATGCAACCCAGACCGGCTTCACCGATATCCTGCAGCGCAAAGTGTTGCGTGTTGTCACCCGCAACGCGCCTACAACCTATTTTGAAGGGGCCGTTGGTGCCGAAGGTTTTGAATACGAGTTGGTGAGGGACTTCGCCGATTCCCTGGGTCTGGAACTGGAATTGGTGGTGAAACACAGCATCGTCGATGTCCTGGATGCGCTGGCAAAGGGTGAGGCCGATATCGCCGCGGCTGGATTGACGCAGACCGAATCCCGTCAAGATCGATTCCTGCAGGGCCCGGTCTATTATTCGGTTGAGCAGCAGCTGGTGTGTCGCCGGGGCAAAGAGGAGCCGAGACAACTAGCGGACCTGGTCGAGCGGGATCTGGTGGTTATCGCAGATAGCAGTTATGTTGAGCGCCTGCAGCAGATCGCCCGCATCAACCTGCCGGAATTGCAATGGCAAACGGACCCGGAAGTCGGCACCGAAGTGCTGTTGCACCGAGTGGCCCGGGGAGAGATTGATTGCACGATTGCCGACTCCAACATCGTGCATCTCAATCAGCGCTACCTGCCAAACCTGCGAGTCGTTGACACCCTGACCGAACCTCAATCGCTGCGCTGGTTATTGCCCAAAGGGGCGACGGAGTTAAAACAAAGCATTGCCCAATGGCTGGTGGATTATCGCGAGCAGGGACGTCTGCGCGAAGTCGAAAGCCATTACTATGCCCACATTCCGAACTACGATTATGTCGACTTGCGGGCCTATCACCGGCGCATTGAAGAGCGCTTGCCTCGTTACCAGGAGATGTTTGAAGTGGTTGCCGAGCGTTACGGCATTCCCTGGCAGCTGCTAGCGGCCCAGGCTTATCAGGAGTCCCACTGGAATCCCAAGGCAAAGAGCCCGACGGGCGTCAGGGGCATGATGATGTTGACTCAGAATACCGCACAGTCGGTGGGCGTCACGAACCGACTGGATGCCAGACAAAGCATTGAAGGCGGCGCACGTTACTTAAAAAAAATGATGGACCGAATACCCGAATCGGTTACGGACAACCGGCAACGATTGCAGTTTGCGATGGCGGCTTACAATGTGGGTATGGGGCACGTTCACGATGCCCGTACCCTGACGCGGAAACTGGGAAAAAATCCTGATAATTGGCTGGAAGTCCGTGAGGTTTTGCCCTTGCTGGCACAGAAAAAATATTACAAGGAATTGCGTTACGGTTATGCCAGAGGTTGGGAGCCGGTGGCCTATGTGGACCGGGTGCGACATTACTACAGTATTCTGCTGGTACGTCTGGGGGAGCCCGGAGTAGTCATGAACTCGGTTCCAAAACCAGACACCTCGTACCTTTAGTCATAGGCATATTAAATGCCAAAATAAAAAGATCAAACATTCTTAAACGGAGAAGATCATGAGTGTGGCACTGTATTGTTTATTTGCGGCAGCGTTGTTGATCATTGTGAGCAAAATGCCGGTTGCTATTGCGATGAGCCAATTGAATCGTTATGACAATCTGGAACCTCGTCGCCAGCAAAGCCAACTCGAAGGCTGGGGCTTTCGCGCCCTGTCGGCGCATCAGAACAGCATCGAGGCCTTTCCACTGTTTGCCGCAGGTGTGCTGGTGGCGGTGCAGGCGGGAGCTAGCCCGGATGTGGTCGATGCTCTGGCAATTACCTTCGTGGTCGCCAGATTGCTGTACAACGCACTTTACTTGATGAACAAAGGAACCCTGCGCTCGTTAGTTTGGGGGGTCGGTTTCGGTTGCAGCCTGGCACTGATGTTGAGCCCGGTCTGGGGCTTGTAACACGCCGGTCAAGTCGTTTGCTCAAGAATGCTTAAGCGAACGGCTTATCATGATGAAAAACTGCTCCTGATCGGTATTGTCAGAGCGTTTCGTTCAATGTTTGAACCTGTAAAGTACTTTGTTAGTCGCCCTTAAATTCTGATTAGAGCTTGAAAACCGTTTCGGCATTTTTATATAAAAAACAGGCCAGTACCTCTTCGTCAAGCGCTAAGGGTTCGAGCTGATCCATACAGGTATCAGCACTGATCATAGGGTAGTTTGTGCCGAACAGAACCTTCTTCTTGCCGTGAGCTTTCATATAGCTCACCAACTCCTGCGGGTATCGCTTGGGTACATAGGCGGAAGTATCGATATAGACGTTGGGGAACTTGGTGGCAACGGCGATCATCTCGGTTGTCCAGGGATAACCAATATGTCCGCAGACGATTTTCAGCTCAGGAAAATCCAGGGCAATGCGTTCTATGTCCGCCGGCCGACCAGACTCTGAACTGCGTAATGGCCCGGTGTGGCCCACTTGCAAGCAAACAGGAATATCGAGCTCGACACATTCGGTCAACAGTGGATAGTACAACGCATGGGTGCAGGGTAATTCCCACACCCACTGCACGATGCGCAACCCCTTGAAATCGTGGTCGCGAACATATTTGCGAAGCGTGCGTACGCTTTCGACGGGATTTCGGATATCGGCGGATGCCAGCCCGTAAAATTTATCCGGTTGTTGGTTGATGACTTCAAGCACTTCTTCATTGCTGATGAGCGAACCCTGGGGACCATACCATGCAGCGAGCAGCGCCCGGGACACATTGGCCTTTTCCATTGTGTGCAGCAACCATTGCAAGGGGACTTCGTTAAAGTCGTTGCCGGTCCATTTTTTTAAGGAGTCAAAGTAGGGTTGAGCAATAAATCTCTGTGTCGGTTGTTGTGCCCAAACGTCTATCACCTTCATAGGAGCCTCCCTGATTGTTCGATATAAACAAGCCTTTCATTTGAGCGAATAAAAAACAGTGGCCAGAATGGACACAAGGCTTGGCCGAGTTGGGGAACTGACCGTATTGGCTATTTCACCTCTAATACTATTTTTCCGGTGTGCTGCTTTTGCAAAAAGAGTTCTTGTGCCTTAACGATTTCCTGTAGAGGAAAGCTGGCCGCTACCAGCGGCCTGATCTGCCGCTGTTCGATTCGTTTGACCAGATTGGTGAAGACACCGGGTTCCAGGGTTGTGCAGCCAAAAAAACTGAGGTCTTTCAGGTACAGGGTACGTACATCAAGTTCGACCAGCGGTCCGCCGATAGCGCCAGCCACCGCATAGCGACCTCCGGGCTTCAAAACATCGAGCAGCTTGGGCCATTGAGGGCCGCTACCAGGTCAATAACAACGTCAACCGAGTTAGCGCCCAGTGATTGCACCAGATCGGCCGAGCGTGACAGCGTTTGTCTGGCACCTAAAGCAAGCAACTGGTCAGATTTGCCGGTACTGGTGATGGCAATAACTTCTGCGCCCCGAGCTTTGGCCAGCTGCACGGCGGCCGATCCCACGCCACCGGATGCTCCGGTGATCAGTACCTTGTCCTCAGTGCCAACACGAGCTTTCGTCAGCATATTTTCGGCCGTGGAGTAGGAGCAGGGGAAGGATGCCAGTTCGATGTCGGTCAGGTCACAGGAGACGTTGTAAGCGTGTTGGGCGGGAACGCAGGTGTATTGGGCAAAACCACCGTTGCATTCGGAACCCAAATAACGCATTTGGCTCGGCTGGGTATCGGTATCGCGGAAACAGGGTTCGACGATGACCCGTTGCCCCAGTCTGTTCTTGTTAACCTGGGCTCCAACCGCAACGATCTCACCGCAGACATCCGCTCCTTGTATCAGCGGCAACGGCAGTGCCTGACCTGACCAGCCGGCATCTTCGCTGCTGTTATTGGACTTTGAGTACCAGCCAATGCGAGTGTTGATATCGGTGTTATTGACCCCGGCGGCACTGACTTTAATCAGCACCTCATCGTTGCCCGGGACAGGAACCGGGACATGGGTTTGATAGTCGAGCTGATCGAAATCGCCATGCCCGGTTAGCACAACCGCGCTCATCACTGTAGGTATAGAATCGACCATGGGCTTCCTGTGGAAAAGGAGAAGGTAGAGAGAGTCTGGATTGTAGTCTTACCGACCTCGATTACCAAATGGCCGTCATCATTTCATAAGCGTCGCTGGAGTGCTGGTGGTCGATAAAGTCCAGTAACCTCAAGAAGCAGATTCGGCTACACTTCTACGGGCATTATGATATTTGCCCTATAACGTAACCGGTTAATAAGGAACCCATAGATAAGGTGGCCAGTCCCGATAAAGAACTCACTTTTGCCGATCGCCGACAGGCAACGTTCGTGGCTTTGTTGGCAGCCTGTCTTTTCTGCCTGGCAGGTTTTGTGGTCTATGTGTTGAATGCCTTTGATGAAGAAGTTGAAGATATCGAAGATTTTCTGGCCCAGGTGGAAACGGTTATCTTTGACGGCTACCTGAATCTGGACAAGTTGGATCGCCTCGACCTGGAAAACTGTTCGTCGGTGCACCTGTTGGCCATGCGTGAAATATTGTTCGGTCAATCCTATATTCGTGACATCATTGCCCGCAAGTCGGGTCAGCCCATGTGTTCGGTGATTTTTGGCCCCGTGCAATCTTCGGCGGGTCAGCCTGAAAGTTATTTTACCTCGAGCCGTGGATTGATCGTACGAAAAGAGCAGGGGCAGAGTAATTATGGTCCCAACTTTTCCGGTTACAGTATTGGTAACGAGCGCTATGATCTGGTGTATAGCAACGATTTTGCTCGAGCCTTTGTGCCGGAAGGTCGGCAATATCAGATGGTGTTTTTATCCAGTGAAGGGGTTAAGCCAGTTACCGGGGAAACTGCGCTCTATACCGGTGAGATAACATCGGTACTGGATTGGCGCTGGGCATCGGGCCTGCAGGTGGAACTTTGTAGCGACAGTTTTCCGGTATGCCTGGCGACGATGCGACATATGGATAGTTGGTTAGCAGATGCCGCGAGCAATCTGGGACTGATTTTTTTTGCGGGTTGTTTTGTCGCCTGGATCGGATATCGTCAGCGTTGTAAGGTTCTCTTGAGGCGTCGCTCTCTCAAGTCTCGAATTCTTCGAGGGTTGTCCGAGCAATGTTTCTACCCTCAGTTTCAACCGATCGTTACAATGGAATCCAAACAGGTCATAGGCTGTGAAGTGTTGGCCCGATTCGAGGACGAATACGGCCCGATTTATCCCGATCAGTTTATTCCTCTGATTCAGGAGCTCGATCAAACCTGGCCATTCAGTGCTTATATGTTAGATCGAGCCTTGAATGAGTTGTCGCTACAGGCGGCCTTACCGGACGCCTTCAGAGTGAGCTTCAATCTGTACCCAAGTGACGTATCCAGCGGAGCCATTGCTGGGGTAGCAAGCATACAAAGTGCTCGGAATAGTCGGTTTGCGTTAACCTTTGAAATTATCGAAGACCAGTTTCTCGACGAAGAATTGGCTCGCCAGCATTTGGCGGCATTGCATGAGCGAGGATACACCATCGCCATCGATGACTTTGGCAAAGGCTATTCCAACCTGCAACAAATTCAAAAAATTCATTGTCAGTTACTGAAAATTGACCGTAGCTTTGTGGTGGAGTTGGAAGAGGGCGCGATTCGAGCCTCGCTTATTCCCAATATTATCGAGATAGCCCGTAAGGCCGATCTGAGACTAGTGGCAGAAGGTATCGAGAATAATGAGCAATATGAGGTGTTACGCGACTGGGGGGTAGAGTTTGGTCAGGGGTGGCTATTTGGCAAACCCATGGCCGCTGAAGCCCTGGCCGAACTTTGTCGTTAAGGGCTGTTGATCAGAGTTGTCCCTATTAATTTGTAACTTTGATTCACATAACTAAGCGGTTGTTATGGCGGGCCGATGATGTTTGCCACCACCGGTGTCAGCAGGATGACTACGGCCCCCAATTCAATGCCAAAGTACATCCTATCAATCAACGAATCGGATTCAAAAGGGCTGATAAAGACTCGGGTACCTGAATCACTTTTTTATCCTCGGCCGATAGGGTGACGTAGGTAATGGCTGCAGTAAATGCCAGGTCATTAGAAGGCAAGTAGCCCTTTACTCTGAACCCGAAGGAGTGTTGGCCAATATCTGCAACCTGTACCTGGATGTTGAGCTCGTCATCCCAGGTGACTGGAGCCAGAAACTCCAGGTCAAAGGCTCGCACCGGAGTCAGTATTCCCGCTTTCTTCAGTGCCCGAATGGATGGCTTGCCGAGTAGTCGTTGTAGTGCCTCGTGAGTGGCTTCGAGGGCAAAATAGGAAAAACGTGGCGTGTAAACAATGCCTTCAGGATCGCAGTCACCAAACAGTACGGTGCGTTTGATCGTAATGGGATCGGAAGCGTTGATATTCGAGTACTCCAAGTAGAGCTGAGCCGACCTGGTCAGCGTTTAGGGGTTGGGTTAAGAGAATGCGATGGTTGTTGGAGTGGTCGCATTGGCCTGTATTGGGAATATCGTAGAATCCATCAATCGCCACCACCACCGCAACTGCCGCAGCCGCTGGAATCACCGCCAAAGCCATCAAAAAAGCCCCCTGAACCAGAGTTACTACCTGAGCTACCGCCGCAGCCACCCCCACAACCTATATGGCCTGCGCAGTACCCCGAGCCCTGTTTTCCATCGCAATTCAAGCTGTAAATAAAGCCGTCTTCGATCCCCAGTTGCTCGTCAATGGCAAACAGTAAAGGTAGGCGATTGGGGTGTTTTGGGTTAATGCAATGTTTGGCGCAAGATAATCGCCAGGCCCGTTTGATGCCATCTTGTGCCTGGGTTGGTGAGTGCATGGCCTCAGCCGGTGTATGGTGCAGGAAACGGCCGATCCCTTTTTTACAAAACGACTGATAGGGGCGAGTAAACAGAATAAATTCATGCCAGGCGACATCGACGACCTGCGAGGGCATGGCAACCATCCTTTTTTTTGCTCGGTGGCATAGCTCAAAATACTCCCTCAACCCATCCATCACCAATGCAGTTTGGGTATTGTCCAGATGAGGATAACGTTCCTGAACTTTTTTGCTAATGGCCGAGTTGAATCGGTAGTTGGCGATAAAGGACTGTTGTGAACGCTTCCTAAGTTTCAGAATCAAAAAGACGACAAAACAAAGCAAAAGGAGAAACAGAATTCCATTCAGGGTCATAAACCGTCCATAGTAATGTGAGTGGGTTTCAGAAAAGGTAAAAGAGCACGGATCTTATTATATAGCTAAAACTGTTAACCAATTTCAAAGGAAGTTACACCAAATACCTTGTGCAGGGGTATATTTGGTGTGTTGCCGGTGTACATTCTGGCAGTTTCAAAGCTTGCTTGCATATTGTATCGCTTGGCAATATCGATCGCTGCCTGATTAACGGCTGGAATGTCGAGGTAGATAAAATCTGAAGGTGCAACGGTGGCCTTCAGCGCCAGGAACAGGTTTTCGGCGATTTGAGGGTCGTCTGCCACCAGTGGTCCGATCTTGCATCCGCTGCGGCAAGCGCGAATCACGCCATAACCCGCGAGTTCTCCATCTTTTATGATGCCCAGGGCGCGGCTGTCAGGTTGCTCAATCCAGCGTCGTAAAAAATGGGAGCGATTGGCCGGGAAGAAGGGTTGCTCGTAGGCCGCAATAGTGGCAAAGGCCAGCTCAGATAATTCAACCAGATTCGCTTTCCCGGGTACCTGGCCACCGCCATTGCCTTGATAGCGGATATTGCTGTAAGCGAATTTGAAACCCGATTTTTTGTAATTTTCCTGCTGTGTTACCACGCCATCCAGAGCGATATTATGACCCTCCAGAGACTGGATGCCCGCATTCCATATTGCCATGCCGTAGCCTTGGCCCCGGTATTCTGGTTTAACAATGTAGAAACCGAGAAAGCCAAAGGACTCACTGTAGTTAATGACCGAGATCGTGGCGATGGCTTCCTGGCCCAGATAGCCGATAAGAAACCCTTTGGGATCGGTGGCGTAATAGCAATCGGCGTCATGGAGTCCGGGGTTCCAACCTTCATCTGCGGCCCATTCAACGGCTATATCCACTTCGGCTCGGTTCATCGTCTTGATCGTGAGGTCTGTGCTCATCATATTTTCATCCTGAAAAAGTGACCCTTAATGGAACTCTCGCAATGGTGATCAGTATAGAGCGGGTCGGTCAGGCGGCATAGGCAACTAAATTGATGGTTGATGGTTCATCGCCTGACATGGGCCATTAAATTTGTGCGCTAAATGACGCTTATATGACAACGCTAACAATCCATTTCATCTTTAATCTTACCTCCTCTTGTAGGCTATTCTCATTTTGGCTGAGTTGACTGCACTTAGGGCACCTCTGATTAATTCAGATGAACTCTGGCTTTCAGGCGAATCCAGAATCGCGGCACGCCTTTGCAGTAAGGTCTAGACCTTTCAAAAAGGCGTAACAAAGAGTCTGGGGTCGCCTGAAAGCCCCGTAGGGCAGTCCTAAAATGGTTTTTCTCG